>JAFWGH010000049.1 GCA_017512465.1 Clostridia bacterium | reverse complement strand
GCTTGCACTTTTTGGCTAATTCCTCCACTTTTTCTTTGCTTGGCGTTAGCCAAGCAGCATCAAATGCGAAGAAATTACCTCAAAAATTTCTAAGCGAGAGATGCTTCGCAGTTTTGGTCTGCGTGATTTTGACTAAGGCAAGGCAAAACAGTGCAGTAATACGCGGGTATTGCAAAGTGTTTTAACGCAGCATTAGGTAAAATCAGGCGACCAAAACCTGTTGTTGCTTGGCTCTTTTCAGCCTTGAACAACGAACCAACTGCGGTGGTTTTGCTCACTTCGCTCGCCCAACTAAAAAAAAGGTGGATAAAATCCAAGTAAATACAATCATCTTTGTATTTGTCGGGTTTGCGAAGCAAACAAAAAGTAAGAGTGAATTGGATGTTCAAAAAAAGCCGCTTCAAGCGGCTCAACCGCTTTGTACCTCCCCTTGACGAGGGGAGGTGAGCGCGTTTACAGCGCTCGGAGGGGTAGAAAAGTCGGACTAAATAAATGTAAACTTTTTTATCCGACTCATCTAATCAAGTGCGAATGTGTCGCCCTTTAATTCCTCATTCCTAATTCCTAATTCATCATTAAAAAATGACCGCGTCCTGCGGTCATTTTTTCTATGCTGTTACAACGCCGGCGGCTTTTTGCAGTCCCAATTTTTCAACTGCATCTTTTCTCATTTGATACTTCAAAATCTTGCCGGCGGCATTCATCGGAAATGTATCTACAAAGTCCACATAGCGCGGCACCTTGTGGCGCGCCATACTCGCGCCGACAAAGTCTTTCATTTCCTGCTCTGTCATGCTCTCCCCTTCTTTGAGAATCACGCAAGCCATGATTTCCTCGCCGTACTGCTCATCCGGTACGCCGATAACCTGCACATCGCTCACCTTTGGGTTGGTATAGATAAACTCTTCAATTTCCTTCGGGTAAATATTTTCACCGCCGCGAATAATCATATCCTTTAATCTGCCGGTGATTTTATAATTGCCCTCGGGCGTGCGGCAGGCAAGGTCGCCCGTATGCAGCCAGCCCTCTTTATCAATTGCGGCACTCGTTGCCTCGGGCATCTTGTAATACCCTTTCATGATATTGTAGCCTCTTGCCACAAATTCACCGGTCACATTGTCGGGACAATCTTCGCCGGTTTCGGGGTCCACTATCTTGCACTCAATTTCGGGCATTGCTCTGCCCACGGTTGCCACTCTGACCTCGAGCGGGTCATCGGTGGAGCTCATGGTACAGCCGGGAGATGCCTCGGTTTGACCGTAAACAATGACAATCTCTCTCATGTTCATTTTATTGACCACATCCTGCATGGCGCTGATGGGACAGGGACTGCCCGCCATAATGCCGGTGCGGATGTAAGAGAAATCGGTCTTTTCAAAATCAGGATGCTCCAACATCGCAATAAACATGGTCGGCACACCATGGAAAGCGGTGATATGCTCATTATTAATACAAGCAAGCGACGGCTTCGGTGAAAAATACGGAATCGGAAGCAATGTGCCGCCGTGTGTCATGGTAGAGGTCATCGCCAGCACCATGCCGAAGCAGTGGAACATAGGCACTTGTATCATCATTCTGTCGGCAGTGGATAAATCCATTCTGTCACCAATACATTTACCGTTATTAACAATGTTATAGTGTGTGAGCATAACGCCCTTGGGGAAGCCTGTGGTGCCGGAGGTATACTGCATGTTGCACACATCATCCGGTTTCACGGCTGCCGCCATGGCATATACTTGCTCTTTATTGATTTGCGAAGCGCGCTCGAGCGCCTGTTTCCACTCAAGGCAGCCCTTTTGCTTGAAGCCTACGGTGATAACATTTCTCAAAAACGGCACCCTTTTTGCATGCAACGCTTCACCGGGCTTGGTGTTTTCCAACTCGGGGCAAAGCTCTGCCACAATTTTGCCGTAATGCGTATCTTTCGCGCCCTCGGTAATAACCAAAGTGTGGGTATCGGACTGCTTTAAAAGGTACTCAAGCTCATGGATTTTGTAAGCCGTGTTGACCGTGACCAATACCGCGCCGATTTTCACAGTTGCCCAGAAGGTTATAAACCACTGCGGCACATTCGATGCCCAAATTGCCACATGGCTGCCCGCTTTCACGCCCATGGAAATGAGCACTCTTGCAAATTCATCCACATCATCACGAAATTCGCTATACGTTCTTGTATAATCTAATGTGGTATATTTAAAGGCATACTGGTCGGGAAACTCTTCCACCATTCTGTCAAGCACATCGGAAAAGGTCTTTTCAATCAACAAATCCTTTTTCCACACAAAGCGCCCGGTATGCGCATTGTTATAATAGAGTGTCTTTTCATTCGCGGAAGTGTCATTAAACTGCTTCATGAAGTTGACAAAGTGAGAGAATACATTCTCCATATCGGCAATCTCTTCGCACCACTTCGGGTCCCAAACCAAGGAAATAAAGCCATCATAATTCACGGAGCGCAGCGCGAGCATCATATCTTTAAGCGGCAAATCGCCCTCGCCGATTAAGCAGTATTCCACACCGTTTGCTGTTTTTTTGGTATCGCTCAACTGCACATGCTTTACATATGCGCCGAGATTTTTAATGACCTCATCCGGTTTCTCGCCGGTGCTTTGATAGGCGGCGGAAACATTCCAAAGCGCCGCTAAAGAATCGCTCGCAAAGTTTTCGAGCATGTCTCTGAGCACCGCCGTATCGGCAAAGATACCCTTTGTTTCAATCAATACCACCACATGCTTTTGCTCGGCAAGCGGAATGATTTTTTCGAGAACAGAGGACACAAAGCGGAAATTTTGCTCTGTTTTCTTTTTGGCGTTTGCACGCACGCGGATATACGGAATTTTTAAATTATCCGTAATCTCTAAGCACTTTTCAATTTCAGCCAAGTTTTCCGCCTCGTGCGCCTTATTCGAAATATCACAAATCGAATCCATGCACGGGATGGACAGCTTTCTTTCATACAATTTGCGGCGTGTTGCCATGGCGGTGTATTCTTGAAAAGCACCGTCTTTATCCGTGAACAGGCGGTTTTTGATATTGTGCAGTTCAATACCCTTGAAGCCTAAATCCTCTGCGGTATCGCAAAACTGCTCAAAGCTTAAACCGTACCAGCCTTTGGTTGAAAATGAGAGTTTCATGCATTCGCCTCCTCATACACAATCTTGTTAATCGCATTCAAATATGCGCGGATACTTGCACCGATAATATCGGTGGAAATACCCTTTACGGAGTAGAGCTTGCCGCCGGCGCGCAGTTTCACAAGCGCGGAGCCCATGGCTTCCTTACCCTCGGTTACGGCTTGGATTTGGAAATCATCCAATTCATAGTGATGCCCGATAATTTTATCAATCGCGATAAATGCGGCATCAATCGGACCATCTCCCAGCTCAATGCTCTCGGTGAGCTCTCCCGACTTATCGAGCACAATATGCGCACTGGGGGTAATCACATTGCCGTTATTGATAATATAAGAAACGAGTTTATAAGTAGCGGGCACCTGCAAAGCGGCGGAAGCGACAATGGCATCAAGCTCTTTTGAGCCGACATTTTTCTTCTTTGCCACGCGCAAAAATTCATCGTAGACCTTTTCGGCATCCTCTTCGCTCAAATCATAGCCGAGTGCGCTAACTGCGTTAAGCACGGTTGGCTTATCATCATTTTTATCGAGTGTCACGCCCGCATCGTTTTCATTAACGGTAACGGTGGATTTTTCATTTTTGGCATTATCCGTAATCCAAGTGATTTGACCGACTGTGCGGTGCAGCTCGGTATTTTTAATCGCGGCGGTGATGTCGTAATCATTGCCGTAATCCTTAATAATTGAGCCTAAGGTATCGAGGCTGACCGTGTCGCCGCCCACGGCGCATTTCACACAATCCGCACCGGCGCGCACGGCAAGAATTGCCTGCGCGGCGGCAAGCCCCGCTTTATCGGAGCATTTAATGCCAATCGGCACACCGGTGTTTTCCGCAATCGCTTTCACAAAAGCGGCAAAATCATCCGGCAGCAAAGAGCCTGCGGTGTCGCAAATGGTGATTTTATCGGCGCCGGCTTCGATAGCGGTTTTAATGCTCTGATACAGAAAATCGGTTTCCGCGCGCGTGGCATCTACTGCGCAAAACTCCACACTGTTGCCGCTCTCTTTCGCTTTTTTTACACAAGCAGCAATCCATTCGAGCATTTTTGCCGGCTTTTTGTGGCACTGATACTCCATGCACACGGGAGAAACCGGCAGCTCAATGCGAATTGTTCCCTTGTTGGTATTTTCGAGCGCTTCGGCGGCATCGGCAATGCTTTGCTCACTGCTGCCGGCAGCCACGCTTAAATATGCATTTTTGACAAAAGCGGAAATGGTACGCACAAGCAGAATATCGGTTCTCGTGTTGGTAATTTCCGGCAACTCAATAACATCCACATTGAGTTTTTCAAGCTGTCTTGCAATTTCAATTTTTTCTTTAAAACTGAAGGCATTGTTTTCGCGGCACAAGGTTGTGTCGGCAATCATAATCTGTTTCATCATAACCCTTTCCTTTCCTGCGTACATATTAAAACTATTGTAGATATGATGTTCAATTTGACCTCTTAGAATCGCTCCTTGATGAGGCGCTCCCTGTCGGGGAGACATCACGCGCAGCGTGACAGAGGGGTAGATATAAATGCGAAACGCAGTTTCGCCACCACAATTTTTCATTATTCATTCTTCACTATTCACTAAAAAGTCCCTGAGGCTAAGTAGCCTCAGGGACGAAATATCGCGGTACCACCCTGATTGATTTATAAAATAAATCCACTCTGTGAAGCTCTAACAAACTCCCTGCCATGGTAACGGGGCAAACCGTAGCGGCTTACTGTTTTCTGCCGCTCAGCTCCGGAACGAGACTTACCGACCGTTCACACCGCCTTACACCAACCGGCGGCTCTCTTTGCTGAAGTGAAGCCGATAATTAATTCCTTCATCGCTTTTGCTCGAAATTATTCGCAATTTGGATTTATTTTAGCACAATCCAATGGGATGTCAACTAAATTCTAATTTATCTCACTAACGCTCGATAAAAGAGAAGAGAGAAAAGAGAAGAGAGAAGAATGGTGGGCGACACATTCGCACTTGATTATATTAGTTTGGATTAAATCTTAAATTCGGCTTATATATGCGCAAAACAGATATAATCTATCCAAAAAATAGAGCGAAGCGGAACGGGTGCGGGTGCCCCGCCCTTCACTATTCTCTATTCACTATTCTCTTTTCTCTAATGCGGAGTTTACTCCGCTAAATTTTGATTTATCTGCCTAAGGGCAGATAAATCAAAATTTGACCCATAAATACTTCTTCAAATCCACCCTGCCGCCTTCAAAAACAACGCCCTCCCCTTCCAAAAGCATTCTTTGTGTATCTTTACCGCCAAAGGCAAAGGAACCGGAACACTCACCAAAGCGGTTGACCACGCGGTGGCAAGGGATGGTATTCGGGTCGGGGTTCACATGCAGCGCATAGC
>JAFWGH010000048.1 GCA_017512465.1 Clostridia bacterium | reverse complement strand
TCTCTCTTCTCTTTTCTCTCTTCTCTTTTATCGAGCGTTAGTGAGATAAACAAGAATTTGAAAGGAGAACTATGGAAAAGAATGTATTAAATACCGATTTGAGCGGCAAGGTTGCGGTCGTAACCGGTGCCGGCGGCGTGTTATGCAGTGCGTTTGCCAAAGTGCTCGCGCGCGCCGGAGCAAAGGTCGCTTTGCTCGATTTAAATTTTGAAGCGGCAGATGCTTTCGCAAAAGAGATATGCGCCGAGGGCGGCGAAGCAAAAGCCTATGCATGCAATGTGCTTGAAAAAGAGATGTGCGAGAGTGTTGCGGCGCAAGTGTGTGCCGATTTCGGACCCTGCGATATTTTGCTCAATGGTGCCGGCGGCAACAATCCGCGCGCAACCACCGAAAAAGAATACTATGAAGCCGGCGATATTCAAGGCGATACAAAATCCTTCTTTGATTTGGACAAGGCGGGGGTTGAGTTTGTCTTTAACCTCAATTTTATCGGAACACTCTTGCCCACACAGGCGTTTGCCGCACAAATGCTCGGCAGAGAGGGTTGCAATATTTTAAACATTTCTTCGATGAATGCCTATACCCCGCTGACAAAAATACCGGCATATTCCGGTGCAAAAGCGGCGGTGAGCAATTTCACACAGTGGCTTGCCGTGCATTTTTCCAAAGAGGGCATTCGTGTGAATGCGATTGCACCCGGCTTTTTTGCCACAAACCAAAACCGCGCTTTACTCTTTAATCCGGATGGAAGCCCCACACCGCGCACCGACAAAATTCTTGCCGCCACGCCGATGGGGCGCTTCGGCGATGCCGAAACGGAATTGGCAGGTGCGGTACTGTTTTTGCTCAATAATGATGCTGCCGGCTTTATCACCGGCGTAACACTGCCCATAGACGGCGGCTTTTCCGCCTACTCGGGCGTATAGGCAGCGCAAGCGCTGAGTGATATTCGTGCGTTGCACGAGTGATATATTTTGCAAAGCAAAATGTGATATTTCGGCTTCGCCGAAGTGATATATTTGCTACCGCAAATGTTGAAGAAGGGCTCTGCCCTTACCCGATGATAATGCGGAAGGCAGAAGGCGGAATTAGAGGTGGCAGCGCAGAGCGCTGCGTAATGCATAGACTGCATGTAAATTGCGGGAGAGGGCTGCCCTCACCCGATAAATAGAAAAGGAATACACTATGAACAGCATGAACCAAAAAATTTCACAAATCGGCGTAGTGCCGGTTATTAAACTCAATCACCCCGAGCGGGATGCGGCGGCACTCGGCAAAGCCTTATGCGCCGGCGGTGTGCCGGTGGCGGAAATCACCTTTCGCGCCGCGGGCGCGGACAAAGCCATTGCGCTGATGAAAGCGGCGTGCCCCGAGATGTTGGTCGGTGCCGGAACGGTCACGACCACCGCACAAATTGACAGCGTACTTGCGGCGGGCGGCGACTTTATTGTCACCCCCGGTTTTGATGCGGAGCTGGTGGCTTATGCTATCGAGAAAAATATCCCGATTTATCCCGGTTGCACCACGGCGAGCGAGTACCACCAAGCGCTCAAATTCGACTTAGAGGTGCTCAAATTCTTCCCCGCGGAGCAAAGCGGCGGTCTTGCCAAGATTAAGGCGCTTGCCGCACCCTTCCCGATGTTTAAAATCATGCCCACCGGCGGCATTTCTTTAAAAAATTTAAAAGAGTATATTTCTTCCCCGGTCATTGCCGCGTGCGGCGGTTCGTACATGGTCACGGCGGATTTAATTGATAACGGAAAATGGGATGAAATCACCAATCTCTGCCGCCAATCCGTAGAGATTGTTAAGGAGGTAAGAGAAAATGGCTAAAATTGTCACCTTCGGCGAATTGATGATACGCCTGCAGCCGTTTAACTACGAAAGATTTATTCAAGCGAGCAATCTCGCTTTCAGCTTCGGCGGCGGTGAAGCCAATGTCGCTGTATCGCTTGCCGGTTTCGGCATGGATGCCGCCTTTGTGAGCAAGCTGCCGGCGCATGCCATCGGCCAGGCGGCGGTCAATTCTCTGCGCCGCTACGGAGTAGATACTTCCGATATTGTGCGCGGCGGCGAGAGAGTCGGCATTTATTTTAACGAGAAAGGCGCTTCCCAGCGCCCGAGTGTGTGCATTTATGACCGCGCCCATTCCGCGATTGCCGAAGCACAGCCGGAAGAATTCGACTGGGACAGCATTTTTAAAGGCGCGGATTGGTTCCACTTCACCGGCATCACACCGGCACTCGGTGAAAATGTTGCCGCCATGTGTGAACAGGCCTGCATTGCCGCAAAAAAAAGAGGCATCACCATCTCGTGTGACCTTAATTACCGCGGCAAGCTGTGGTCCAGAGAGCAGGCGGGCAAAACCATGCGCAAATTATGTAAATATGTGGATGTATGCATCTCCAATGAGGAGGATGCCAAGGATGTATTCGGCATTGCAGCCGAAGCGAGCGATATCACCGCCGGTACACTCAACCGCAAGGGCTATGAATCGGTGGCGCGGCAGCTTATGGAGCAATTCGGCTTTCAAAAAGTTGCCATTACGCTGCGCGAGAGCAAATCGGCATTCGATAACGATTGGTCTGCCATGCTCTATGATGGGGAAAATTACTGCTTTTCCAAGAAATATGCACTGCACATTGTTGACCGCATCGGCGGCGGCGACAGCTTCGGTGCCGGTTTAATATACTCCCTTTTAAGCGGGAAAAACACCCGAGAAGCGGTGGAATTTGCCGTGGCGGCAAGTGCACTCAAGCACGCCGTTGAAGGCGATTATAATATGGTTGGCGTTGCCGAGGTGGAAAAACTCGCCGGCGGCGACGGGTCGGGTCGTGTGCAACGCTAATGCAAAAGCGCGGCTTTTGCATTGTTTTCAGTGTTCAGTTTTCAGTGTTCAGAAAAGGAAAAAACATGTTTTTGGATGAAAATTTTTTGCTCTCTACGCAAACGGCGCAGAAACTCTATCACAACTGCGCCGCAAAGCAGCCGATTATCGATTACCACTGCCATTTAGAGGCAAGGGAAATCTATGAGGATAAGCGCTTTGCAAATATCACCGATTTATGGCTCGGAGGCGACCACTACAAGTGGCGCCTGATGCGCTCATTCGGCATAGATGAAGCCTTCATCACGGGAGATGCGCCCGCAAAAGAGAAGTTTTATAAGTGGATAGAAGCGCTCTCCACCGCTATCGGCAATCCGCTGTACGAATGGAGCATGTTGGAGTTAAAAAACTATTTCGGCTTTGAGGGCACTCTAAGTCCCGAAAAGGCGGAGGAAATATGGGAATTGTGCAACCGCAAATTAGCACAGCCGGACTTTTCCGCACGCGCGCTGATTGTGCGCTCGGGGGTAGAGGTTATCTGCACCACCGATGACCCGGCGGATGATTTGCGCTGGCACCAAAAGTTAAAAGAAAGTGATTTTCCGGTCAAGGTTTTACCCTCTTTTCGCCCCGATAAAGCACTGGGTATAGAGAAGGCGGATTACCTCGATTATTTGGCGCGCTTAGGCGATATTCACTCCTTCAAAAAACTTAAAGAAGTGTTGGAAAACCGCTTGGATTTCTTTGTGCGCTGCGGGTGTAAGCTCAGCGACCACGGCATGGCGGCGATACCGTTTGCACCGGCTTCACAAGAGGAAATCGAGCGCATTTTTGCCGCGCGGTTGCAGGGGCAACTACCCGATGAATTAGAGAAAAAGCAGTTCCAAACAGCGCTGCTTTTATTCTTGGCAGAAGCCTATCACCGGCGCGGTATGGTTATGCAGCTGCATTTCGGCGTGGTGCGCGATTTGTGTGCAAGAGTGTATGCCGCACTCGGTCCCGATGCGGGTATTGATGCTATCGGCAATCAAATTTCCATCACCGATTTGGCGGCATTTTTCGATGCGCTTGACAAGCAAAACGCATTACCTAAAACCATTGTGTATTCGCTCAATCCGAATGACAGGCAGGCGCTTATGAGCGTTTTAGGTGCCTTTCAAACCGGCGAAGCGAAGGGAAAAATGCAATTGGGCAGCGCCTGGTGGTTTAACGACCACTATGAGGGAATGCGTGAACAGCTCTCTACCTTTGCTTCCCTCTCGCACCTTGCCTGCTTTGTCGGCATGCTCACGGATTCACGCTCCTTTTTAAGCTATGCGCGCCATGAGTGTTTTCGCCGCATTTTGTGTGAGCTTATCGGCGCATGGGTGGAAAGCGGCAGGTACCCCGATGACGATGCGCTTTTGGAGCGCATTATCGGCGATATATGCTACCGTAACGCAAAAAAATACTTCGATTTTAAATCATAATCGTATCAAACCCGCAAAGAGGAAATTTGCGGGTGTTTTTCCTTTTTTAAGCATTATAGATAAAGTATAAGCGCAAATTTTTGTGCAAATCATCCATGCTTTTGCACCTTTTTTGCAACAAAACTTGACACATACTAACAAATTTCCGGTAAATATATTGAAACAAAACACAATATATAGTATAATTACCAGGTGTGTGTATAATTATATATAATAATTAATATAAAATATGTAAAGGGTGAGAGAAATAGA
The DNA here is from genome assembly GCA_017512465.1 of Clostridia bacterium. Lineage (GTDB taxonomy): Bacteria > Bacillota > Clostridia > Oscillospirales > Acutalibacteraceae > RUG714. The sequence goes on along the minus strand of JAFWGH010000048.1, from coordinate 8,366 downwards.
AAGAATCAACGATGTTTTAGAGTTCTTAGAAAACTCTGCACAAAAGCGTGCCGACAAAACGGCCGTGAAGGATGCGGACATGCAATATACTTACGAACAGCTGCTTGCCGGCAGCAAGCGCATCGGCTCTGCGCTGCTCGAAACCGGTTTGCGCCGCAAGCCGATTCCGGTACTGATGGAAAAGAGTTGCAAAACCCTTGCCGCCTTTTTCGGTATTGCCTATTCCGGCAATTTCTATATTCTTTTAAATCCGGCACTGCCCGCTTCCAGATTGAGCCAAATCAAAGAGGTGCTTGAAGCGCATACTGTGATTACCGATGATGAACATGCCGCCATGGCAGCAGAAATATTCGAGAGCAGCGATACGGTGTTAAATATAGAATCCCTGCTCGCACAGGATATAGACGAAAGCGGCTTATCGGCTGTGCGCGCAAGCGCGGCAGATACCGACCCGCTGTATATCAACTTCACCTCCGGCTCCACCGGTGTGCCCAAGGGTGTTATCATTAACCACCGCTCGGTGATTGATTTCATCACGGTATTTACCTCCACTTTCGAGATGCATGAAAACGATATCTTTGCCAACCAGGCACCGTTTGATTTTGATGTCTCCGTAAAAGATATTTATTCCGCCATGAGCCTCGGCGCCACCCTCGTTTTGGTGCCCCGCGCTTTATTCTCACAGCCCACAGACTTGCTCGATTATGTATGTGAAAACAACATCACTATTATGGTGTGGGCGGTATCGGCACTGTGCTTAATCACCACCTTCCATGCACTCGATTACAAGGCGCCGACTAGTGTGAGAAAAATTTTATTCAGCGGTGAAGTGATGCCCGCAAAGCACTTAAAGCAGTGGATGGCGGCTTTGCCCGAAACCGAATTTGTTAATCTCTACGGTCCTACCGAGATTACCTGTAATTGTACCTATCACATCATTGACAGAAGCGAGGAGCGCGAGGTACTTCCGATTGGTAAGCCCTTTGCCAATGAGCGCGTTTTCTTGTTAGATGAAAACAATCAGCTCGTTACCGAGAGCGAGAAAACCGGCGAAATCTGCGTGAGCGGTACGGCGCTCTCCCCCGGCTACTACAACAATCCGGAGCAGACTGCAAAAGCCTTTGTGCAAAACCCGCTCAATCCCTACTATCCCGAAATCATCTACCGCACCGGCGACTTGGGGCGTTATGATGCGCAGGGCAACCTGTTTTTCGGCGGCAGAAAGGATTTCCAAATCAAGCATATGGGACACCGTATTGAGTTAGAGGAAATTGAAAGAGCCATTCACGGGGTAGACGGTATTCATCGCTGCTGCTGCATTTTTGATGAAAGAAAAAGCAAGCTTTACGGCTTTTATATCGGCACCTATGAAAGAAGGGAGTTATTCCAAATCCTCAAAGATAAGCTTCCCGAATTTATGATACCCGGTGCACTGCGCAAGGTAGAGGATATGCCGTTAACCAAAAACGGCAAAATCGACCGCAAGGCACTGAAAGAAAGCGTGATAAAAAAATGACTCAAAATACCATTCAATCATTATTATCGCAATACCCCACACCCTTTTACACTTTTGATGTTACGGAGCTGAGGCGGCGCGTTGCGTTTTTAAAAGACCACCTTCCTTCCTCGGTACATCTTTGCTATGCGGTGAAGGCAAACACCTTCATTTCTCCGTATGTGGCAGATTTGATTGAGCGCTACGAGGTATGCTCACCCGGTGAGCTTGCCATTTGCACCGAGCAGAAAATTGCTCCCGAAAAATTGGTTATCTCCGGTGTGTATAAAACTCCCGAGCTCATTGAGGGGCACATCCTCTCCGACAACTGTGCGGGACACTATACAGCGGAAAGCTTGGAACAATTTGCACTGCTCAAGCACGCGGCGCAGACTTCCGGCAAAAAAATCAACATTTTGCTGCGCTTAACCTCCGGCAACCAATTCGGCATGAACGAGGAGGACATTAAGCAGATTATTACCGCCGAAAAAGACAATGCGGATTTCAACATCTGCGGCATTCAGTTTTTCTCGGGCACACAAAAAACATCCATGAAAAAATACAAGCGCGAAATCGACCATTTAAATGAATTTTTGCGCGAAATCGAAACCGAGTGCTCCTTCCACTGTGATGAGCTGGAATACGGTACGGGGTTTCCGGTTTACTATTTTGAGGATAGCAAAGCCTTTGATGAAGCTGCATTTTTGGCGGAATTTACCGACATCTTAAACACACTTGATTTTGATTGCCTCATCACTTTAGAGCTCGGCAGAAGTATTGCAGCTTCCTGCGGCAGCTACTTTACCAAGGCGGTGGACATGAAAACCAACCATGCGCAAAACTATGCGATTATGGACGGCGGCATTCATCACATCTCTTATTTCGGTCAGTTTATGGCAATGAAGCACCCCTATCATGAGGTGTACCCGCCAAGGCAGGGCGACACACAGGAGTGGAACCTGTGCGGCTCGCTGTGCACGGTCAATGACCTGCTTGTTAAAGGGCTGCCGATTGCCGATTTCAAAATCGGTGACACCATTATTTTCAAAAACGCCGGCGCTTACTGCGTAACCGAAGGTATTTCCCTATTTTTGAGCCGCGCGCTTCCGAGCGTGATTATGCTCGAAGAAAACGGCGACACCACCCGGCTCAGAGGAGCGGCGGAAACATACAAACTCAATTACTAATTCATTTTTACAGCATTTTGTGTATGCGCTCTTAGCGAGCCGCATACCGAGAAAACAAAAAATCATTTATTCTCAGTGAGGCATTATGGGTTCTTATATCTCTATTGCATATCTTTTATTCTTTTTGCCCATCACGGTATTCGTTTATATCGTGATGCCCAAAAAGGTAAAGCCGTTTGTCCTGTTAACAGCAAGCGTTGTCTTTGCCTACTTAATCAGTAATTTTTATATTGCTTATTTGGTTATAACCACCGTGAGCGTGTATGTTGCGGCACTGTTAATGGAAAAATCCAAGCAGAAGTGTCGCGATGCATTGCCCGCAGCGGAAAACAGGGAAGAAAAGAAAGCCATCAAGCGCCGCTATGCATCTAAACAGCGCCTGATTGTGGTTTTGGTAATCATTTTAAATATCGGCATTCTCTCCGTGTTAAAATATTCCCAGTTTTTTGTCACAAACATCAATTCCATTATTCGCCTGTTTGATTCCGGCTATAAAATTCCTTTGCCGAAATTTGCCGCGTGTATCGGTATTTCCTTCTACACCTTACAAGCGGTCTCCTATGTGCACGATGTGTATAAAGATAAAATCAAGGCGGATAAAAACTTCGGCAGACTTGCGCTGTTTATGTCCTTCTTCCCGATTATTATGGAAGGCCCCATCTGCCGCTATTCCGATACGGCAATGGCACTGTGGGAAGGCAAGCGCATTGATTATAAAAACTTTACCTTCGGCTTGCAGCGCATCGCCTTCGGTATTATGAAAAAGGTTGTGGCGGCGGACAGGCTCAATATCATCGTTACCGCCATTTTCAGAGAATTCGAATATCGCAATTTTGACGGCGGCATTGTCTTTTTAGGCGCCGTACTGTATACGATTGAATTATACATGGAGTTTTCCGGCACGATTGATGTGGTCATCGGTACCGCTGAAATCTTCGGCATAAAAATTCCCGAAAACTTCCGCCAACCCTTCTTTTCCAAAAGCATTACCGAGTTTTGGCAGCGCTGGCACATCACGCTCGGCACATGGTTCAGAGATTATATCTTCTATCCCGTTACCATGAGCAAGGGCATGAAAAAGCTGACCAAAACATGCAGAAAAAAGCTCGGCAGAGACTATGGTCCGATGCCTGCGAGCATTATTGCGTTTTTCTGCGTATGGGCATGCAACGGTCTGTGGCACGGTGCCGGCTGGGAATTTATCATGTTCGGCATGTATCACTTTGTCCTCATATCCTTAGGCAGTTTAATCTTGCCGCTATCCAACAAGGTGCTGCCGCGACTGCATATCGATAGAAATAAACTTCCGTATCGCATTTTCACCATCCTGCGCACCTGTATTTTGGTTTGTCTCGGCGAAATGTTGTTTAATGCAAGAGGTGCTAAGGAAGCGATTAAAATGGTGAAGGTACTCTTTACCAAATTCACCTTTAAATCCTTCTTCAACGGCAGCATTTTCACCATCGGCATGGACCGCTTTGACTACATTGTGCTCTTGTGCATGGTAGCGATTGTCTTCGCTGTCGGTCTGATGAAGGAAAAGGGCATTTCTCCGAGAGAATGGCTTGCCGGAAAACACATTGTGCTGCGCTGGAGTGTATATTTAGGTATGCTTCTTGTGATTATTCTCTTTGGCGCTTACGGCACGGGTTATATTCCGATTAACCCGATTTATGCAAATTTCTAAGGAGGTGTCTTTTTGAAAAAACTCAAATTTGAAAAACAAACCATAAAAAAGGCAGTCGCCTCCGTGGTGTTTGTGCTGCTCGCTATCGGCATGATTGTGCTGCTCTCTTTATTCTTTAATGAGGAGCGTTTGGAAACACAAACACTTAAAGATGTCAAGCCCTACAGTGTGCTTGCGGAACCCGATAACACACTGGATGCTGTCATTTTCGGTGACAGTGAGGCATTTGCCGCTTTTTCCCCGGTAGAGATGTATAATAAATACGGCTTTACCAGCTTTGTGTGTGCAAGTGCATCTCAATACATCACGCTTACAGAGAGTTTTGTGCGCGAAACCTTAGAGCACCAAAAGCCGAAGGTCATCTTTTTGGAAACAAATGCAATTTTCAGAAAAATGAATTCCACAAAGCCCTTGGAATCTGCGATAGATGCGCAATTTCCCGTTTTTCCCTACCATAACCTGTGGAAAAACTTTGACCCGCTCAACATCAATGAAAATGAAAATGACTACTGCTTTCGCGATGATTTAAAAGGCTTTAAATACACTGCGATTGTCAATAAATCCGATAATAAGGATTATATGAAAAAAACCAAAGAAAAGCAGAAAATTCCCGCCACCAATACCTCTTATGTGTATTCCATATATGAGTATTGTCAAGAAAAAGGCGTAGAGCTTGTGTTTGTGAGTGCGCCGAGTACCGTGCATTGGAATTACGCAAAGCACAATACCATTGCCGCATTGGCGAAAAAGCTCGGTGTGAAGTTTATTGATTTAAACCTCGAGGATGATATCGGCATTAATTGGAATACCGATACCTGTGACAGAGGTGACCATGTCAATTACTACGGTGCGACTAAAGTCAGCGCCTTTTTCGGAAAATATGTGCATAATAAGTTTGATTTGCCCGACCACCGCAACGACAGTGCGTACAGCGATTGGAACCAACTCAAAGCGAAGTACGATGTCGTGACCGGAAAAAAGGCAAATAAGACTTAATGAATAAAAAAGTTTGACTAAAGGAGAAAAGAAAAATGGACAGACTTATTGAAATTTTAGAAGACATTCAACCCGATGCCGATTATGAAACCTGCACCACGCTGATTGATGACCACATCTTAGGCTCTTTGCAGATTATTTCTCTTGTTGCGGAAATCGAAGATGAATTCGACATTTCCATTCCGACAGTAGAAATTAAACCCGAAAACTTCAATTCCGCACAGGCTCTGTGGGAAATGATTCAAAGATTAGAGGACGAATAATCAGCTAATAAACAATGAAAATAACATCCTATATATCCGTGGCATATCTTGCAATCTTTTTGCCGGCGGCGTTGTTGCTTTATACCATTATTCCCAAAAAAGCGCGCCCGTTTGTGCTCTTGATTGCAAGCTATGTGTTCTTTTGGTTCATCAGTGAGTTTTTAATCGCTTACTTAATCTTTACCACACTTTGTGTGTATTTACTGGCTCTGTGGCTCGATAAGCTCAAAGCCAAGCGCAAAACTCTGCTCGAGGGAGCTGAATCAAAAGAAGAGAAAAAACGCATAAAAACAAAAAATACGCGTGCACAACGCTGGATTATTGTTTTCGGCATCGTGATCAATGTTGCCATTCTTGCCGTATTAAAATATTCCCCGTTTTTTGTCTCCAGCCTCAATACCGCACTGCGCTTTGCAGGCGTAAATGAGGCACTCGCACCGCCGAAATTCATGGCGCCCATCGGTATCTCTTTTTATACACTGCAAGCGGTTTCCTATATCCACGATGTGTATAAAGAAAAAATCGGGGCGGATAAAAACCTCGGCAGAGTGGCCTTGTTTATGTCCTTCTTTCCGATTATTATGGAAGGACCGATTTGCCGCTATTCCGACACGGCGCACGCGCTGTGGTCGGGTGAAAGGCTGCATTATACCAATGCCTGCTTCGGTGCACAGCGCATCGCCTTCGGTGCTTTAAAAAAGATGGTGATTGCCGACAGATTAAATGTCTTTGTAACCACCGCTTTTAAGGACTATGAAGCGTTTGATTATGACGGCGGCTTAGTTCTTCTCGGTGCCATTCTCTACACTGTAGAGTTATACATGGAGTTTTCCGGTACCATCGATGTGGTTATCGGCAGCGGTGAAATGTTCGGCGTAAAAATTCCCGAGAATTTCCGACAGCCGTTTTTCTCCAAAAGCATTTCCGAATTTTGGCAGCGCTGGCATATCACGCTCGGCACATGGTTCAGGGATTATATCTTTTATCCCGTCACCATGAGCAAGGGCATGAAAAAGCTGACCAAAAAGTGCAGAAAAAAGCTGGGCAGAGACTACGGTCCGCTTCCCGCGAGCATTATCGCGTTTTTCTGCGTATGGGCATGCAACGGCTTATGGCACGGCGCCGGCTGGCAATTTATCATGTTCGGTATGTATCATTTTGTGCTCATTTCGCTGGGCGCACTGATTTTGCCATTGTCAAATAAATGCTTGGCAAAATGCCACATTGACCGCAATAAATTCCCATATAAGGCGTTCACAATTTTGCGCACGGCATTACTCGTTTGCATCGGTGAAATGATGTTTAATTCACGCGGTGCGAAGGACAGTATTAATCTTATGCGCGTGCTGTTCACCAAATTTACCTTTAAATCGTGGTTTGACGGCTCGGTTTTAACCTTGGGCTTAGACCCGCATGACATCATTATTTTGTGCATTGCGATTGCCATTGTATTGGCGGTCGGCATCATGAAAGAGAGAGGCATCTCACCGCGCGAATGGGTGGCGCAACGGCCGATATTTGTGCGCTGGCCTATCTATATGGCTTTGGTGCTGTTTACGGTTGTTTTCGGTGCCTACGGTGCAGGCTACATACCGATTGACCCGATTTATGCGAACTTTTAAGGAGGTGAGAGCATGAAAAAAAGCACGATTGACCGCAAATTTGCCATAAAAAAAATCATCGGCGCTGTTATCTTTATCTTAATACTGTTTGTATTATTGCTCTTGCTCTCACACTGGTTTTATCCGCAAAAGAACGAGGATTTAACCATGCAGGATGTTAAGCCGAACGGCGTTCTCGCCGAAGAGGATAACACGCTTGATGTCATTTTGTATGGAGACAGTGAAGCATATACCGCCTTTTCCCCGGTACAGATGTGGAAGGAGCAGGGCTTTCCTTCTTTTGTGTGTGCGAGCTCTTCGCAGTATATCTCGCTCACCGAAAGCTTTGTGCACCAATCCTTAGAGCATCAAAAGCCGAAGGTGGTTATACTCGAAACGAATGCATTTTACAGAAAAATGCATTCAAACAATGCATTTATCACGCGTATGGAAAACATGCTTTCCATTTTACAATACCACAACCGTTGGAAAGTGATGTCGCCCCTGCAATTTAAGAGCACACAAAACTATTCGTGGAAGGATGATATGAAAGGCTATAAATACGCCAAGCTGACCACGAAAGGTACAAACCAAAAATACATGCATAAAACAAGTGAAATCCAACCCATTCCGGAACTCAATGCGCAGTATGTTGAGCAAATTGTCGATTTCTGCAACAAAAAAGGTGTGAAGGTAATGTTTGTGAGCACACCGAGCTACAAAAACTGGAATTATGAAAAGCATAACGCCGTGCAGGCGCTTGCCGATAAGACCGGTGCCGACTATTTGGATTTGAATTTAGTCGATTTGCAGATTGATTGGCACACCGACACGGCAGATGCCGGCGACCACCTCAACTTCCGCGGAGCCAAAAAGGTTTGCTCCTATTTGGGCGAGTATCTTGCAAAAACCTATCAGCTGGAAGATAAGCGAGAGAATCCCGCCTTTGCCGAGTGGAATGATTTGATTCCCAAATATGAATACTTAACTGCAGAAGACAAATAAGGATTTGTCGGGCAGAGCAAAACGCGTTTTGCTCTGCAGTTTGGAGAGTGGAGAGTTGAGAGTGGAGTTAAGGGAGGGCTTCGCCCTCACCCGATTGATAGAACAATCCCTCCACCGCAAGCGGTCCCCCTC
>JAFWGH010000047.1 GCA_017512465.1 Clostridia bacterium | reverse complement strand
ATAAAAATCATAATGATTAATACTTATCATCTCATTGTAATTCGAGGAAATAAAAGAAGGTGTAAAATCGGCATATTTTCGCCGATTTTGTGCTTTTTCCAGCCTCTGCTTGCAGTACATGGGAATAAGAACAACCAAGGCTGATGTGCCTAAAAGCATCTCTTCGCGCACCTTTATTTCGATTTTTCCTTTGCAATACGCACTGTATTCCTGCAGAAAAAATCAAAAGAAATGCACACAAATATATGCTTTTAGGTGCTTGCAGTTTGGCTTAATTAGTTTTGCGTAAATACAAAGTAAATATTGAAGGCAGGCTCTCTCCTGTCGAAATATTTACTGTAGTAGTTACAAAAAGAAATAAGCCAAACCACATTATCCTTGATTGCTCTTATTCCCTGCCTCAGCGCTCGAGTTGACAAATTTCATCTCACTCTTTCAACCTCTGCCGGCTTGTAGAAAAAAAGTTTTTCTACAAGCTGAGGCAGTATTGACAGTTTTGTCAATACTGCCTATTTTGTCGAAATCGCTTTGTTTTTGTGTAGATTAAACTAAAATCGTGCTCTATTATTAAAACTTTTTAGTGTATATTGACATTTCGGCTAAAAATATATATAATTTAATAAATGGGGAAACGAAAATATTCTATTTGCCGCTTCTTTATTTAACTGAAACTATATGCTATGCATCCTAATATGCAAAGCAGCATCAAGCCTTTGAGAGCAAATACCTTATATGCAAGGCTTTTGGCATTTTGGCTAAAAGCCTTGCATGTTTGATGTGAAGGTTTCGCACCGAAATCGGGCATTTCAATGGACCGCGAACTCAAAAACCGGCAATTCCGTATCGGCATGGATCGCGTGGACATTCTATCCTTCGAAAGGGCGTGTAATTGTATGAGTGGAAGTGTAAAGATTAAATTATTGGATAATACAGAAACCGTATTAAAAGAGAGTGAAAAAAAGAGCTGCTTTTTTGTCGGCAGAGAGGGTGAAGCAACAAACGCCGAGTTTGAGCATGCATATGAAATCAGCAATGTAGAATGGCCGAAAGATGTTAAGGTTTCTTATGAAGTCGGCTCAAGAAGATTTTCAGGCTTATCCTATTCAAAAGGAAAGAGTATTGCCAAAGCAAGAGGTTCTTACGAAATCAAAAAGCATCCCGACGGCACGGTGTACCTATGCATGAAAATCGAATACCCCACCTATGATTCGTATGATAGAATGTATGCGAGTCATTTTCAGCGTGTTATTTATCGTGAGAATAACGAAATAGTTGTCATTCAAGCCAAGCACGGCCGCGTGGTACCCAAAATTAATATTTTTATCGGATTAAAAGAATCCGTACCGTTTTTGGATAGGCTCTTAGATGTTTTGGGCACATCCGATTCCGCACAGTTAACCCGCTTAACGATGCTTACGCGCTGTGTCACACAAAAGTTTTGGGTCAGTGATGATGTGGCGACAAAGATGGAAAACTACATTCTCTACAGCTGTTTAGATGCCGCCAGTACTTATGCAACTTACGGTGTATTTCGTGCCAAGGGCAGAATGCAGTCTTATGATAAGCTGAAGAGCATTGCCGATTATATTTTTGGTGCGTGCTTACCTGCCTGGTATCAAACTGCTCCGAAGCGCAGGCATGAGATTCTCGGTGAAGTTATCCATTATATCGGTAAACTTAAGCGGGATAAATTTATAGAGTGGAGTGCCGAAGAAAAGGCGTTTGCACATGAACTGCGCAGAACCTTTGATGTGGCAGTATTCAGAGAATTATATGCCATATCGCTTGTGCTGCTGCGCTTTGTGGCGGAAAATGATTTTCGCGATGTGCAGTCTTTGAAAAAAACAACCATGGCGCAGGGTGTTTTCAGCTCCACACTGATGGCGGACACGGTGGATGGTTTCAGTGCCAAGCACCTTGACGGTGAGGCGAGAAAAGCCCTGTTTTCCATCACGGGGACAGACACTTCCAAAGCCATAGAATTAATAGAAAAAGCGCTTTATCAATACCATGCCGGCAGCAATATCCTATTTCGAAATGCGCGCACACTGACCATGCAGTCAGGCAATTATGTGAATGAAAAAGAAGCCAGAGCGATTGAAAGCGCAGTGGAAAAAACGGTGTTGGCAGCAGCGGCAAACACGGCGGTTGCTTACTTAAAGCGCTTAAAAGGGTCCGGTCAGTTAAATGATGGATATGAAGAAAAAATATCCTATGAGATGTGTCAAAAGCTCTTTGATTTATATGGAAAGCTCGAAGAAATTGAAGAGGATGAAGAAGATGCGCAAGATGTTTATCAAACCTTGATGAGCATCGGCAAGTATTATTTGCGCAATGAAATGAAAACTTTGCGGCAGGGGCATAAAATCAATTATGAGCTGATGCATGAATTTGTTCCCGAAAGCAACTTTGTGCTCATGTATACCATCGGTTTTTGCGTGATTCGGTTTTTGCATCAGGCTGCCATGAAGGTCGGAACCTATAATGCGCATGCATTACATTATATCTTTGATGAAGGGGATTACATCAATGAGCGCAATTTAAAAGAGTTATTGCTCGAGGCAAAGCGGCGCTACAGTGCACTGTGCAGTGCCGAAACACTCGATATTATGGCAAAAATTGAATAAAAAGATTTACATAATGCATTTGATATGATTTATAAAAAAGCAAAGCGCCGTTTTTTAAATCGACGCTTTGCTTTTTGTTTTAGATTTGAACATGGAAATAAGCGGTGTTCATGCTATTTGCTAAAAGATTGTATCAGGGTAGTAATCGCTTGTTTTTGTTCTTCACTCAGTGATACCCAACTGTCAAACATTTGTTTCTGCTCCGGGGTTAAGTAAACACTTTGCTCTTGACTCTCATCACAAAAAAACTGACTGAGGGTGATACCCAAGCCATTACAAATGGCTTCAACAGTCGGGATAGTCGGGGAAGTATTACGAACAAAAATATTGGATATTGTGCTTTGAGATAAACCGCTGTTTTTTGCTAAGCGATATTCAGATATGTTTCTTTCGTCCATTAATTGCTTAATGCGGACTTTTGTATCCATACAAGCACCTCCCTCACATATATTTTAATATTTTAAATCATTAAATGATAGTAGTAAATTGTATTGACTGTGTCACTCACTTGAGTTATAATTAAAATAATTATAATAATATATTTTAAAACCAAAACTAAAGACATTTATCCGCAAAACAAGATAGCCGCCGTGCTGCACACACCAAATCCGGTTAAGCATTATGCCGGCCATTTCTGTTTTACACTGTCTTTTGCTAAGATTTTATGATAAACAACTAATTTAAGAAGTAAAAATATTGACAGTGTAATATACTATGAGATATAATTATTCCATTAACTCATATTATTATAATCTTCATCGTTATGCGGTTTTTGTGAGGATTTATCAAGTTTTACCTTTTGAGCTACTGTTTTGAAAAAAACAAACATGGGATAGATGTCTGATTAATTTTTTCAATAGTGCAACGCATTGGATAAAATGACAAAAATGCACTTTTAAGCACTAAAAATGCCAAAGTGAAGTTTTTTATCGAAAATGTGTTATGCTGATGATAGCGAAGGCAATCATTCGCAAAAACAAAACAAGAAAGGATATATGACAATGTTTTTTGAAGAGTTAGAAGATGTTCAGAATGTGACTGATGATGTTGAGTCCATGGATGACATCGGAGAAGTGGCACCTGAGGCGCAAGCAATGGAAGGTGTAGAAAGTGTCGAACCGGCACCGAGCATGGAAATCCAGGCAAAAGAGATTTCCGAAGTATTTTTGGATCATCCGGAGCTGCAGTTTGAAAACTGGCAGCAATTGAGCCCGGAAGAGCGCATGGAAGCATTGCAGAGCTTTGAAAATGAAGTCGCTGCAATTGAGCACCGCGAGGCTCTTCCCGTGTATGAGGAACCGATGCAAGAGGGACTCTTAGGTTACTTTACCGAAGCGGATTATTCTTTGCATATGAATCAAGATCTTGTGGAAAGCAATGATTATGAAGTTTATGCCAAAATGATGGAAACTTTTGTTCACGAGGGCAGGCATCCATATCAGTATGTAAATACACTTGAAGGATGCCAAGTAGAGCAAAACAGTGAGTGGGTAAATGTTTGGACCAAGAACTTTGATGAAGGTGATTGGGGTTACCGCACTGCTGCCGAGTATGGTTATGACGATTATTATATGCAACCGATTGAGGTAGATGCGCGTGCATTTGCCGAGGAAGCAATGGAAAGCATGGGATTGAGGTGAGTGAAATGAAAGAAAAAATTATGCAAAGAAAGAATTGCACAGAGCAAATGGCGGCAAAATTGGAAAGCAAGCTGAGTAAGATTTCGCCTGAACTTCAACCCATTTTAGATAATTGGTTAGAAAACGGGGTGGAATCAAGCGATGAAATGATTCATGGCTATTCCGTTAACAGTTTAATGGAAAAATACGGCCTTGCTTTTACCGGTGCTCTGTTAACCTTGGATTGGCTTTTGAGAGAGCCTGAAACGGCGGCTGCCGCCATTGAAGAAGGGATTAAATAATTATGTATCCTTTTGAAGATACAATAGATACCCTCGAACAAGTTGAGCCCGGTGTTTATCTGGAACATGTTTTTCCGGATGAAGTGCAGGAAATATCAACGGAGTATGAGCAACCGCAGCTGATATTCGGTTCACTTGAAAAGAGTGAAGGCATAGAAATTCAAGCAGGCGTTTTGGATGATGCAGTTGCCTGTTACAGTGCCTGCGCTCCGGAGCTTGGAGCGCAAGCGCTTTCTCAACAGCAACTGATCGACATGCTAAAAGCCGAGGGTTTATATACAGACGGTTGCGGCATGAGCGAGAAAGATGTAGAGCACTGCTTTATGCGCTTGGCACAGACCGATGATACAAAAGTGTATGTTGAGTGTGAAGAACTCAATGGGCTAAATGAGCTGTGCATTTATGTGGATAGCGGCGATGTGGTGATTTGCTATGTCAATGCCGCAGCGTTGGAGAGTGACAGTTTGGCACAAATGCCCGGGTTAAACGCGGATCACTTTGTGCGCGTGAGCGGTGTTGACTTGTCCGGCGAAAATGAATATGTTCATATTCAAGATTCAGCTTCACTGCAAGGTGAAACCAAAGCCATACCGCTCGGCAGATTTTTAAAAGCGTGGAATACCGGCAATTTCTATACCATTACAGCACATGCGAGGGAAAAATGATGAGTATTGATACTGTGATACGCTCTGTGCTTCAAACGGATTTTTACCGCAGCGAAGTGGGAACAAATTTTCAAATCGGCTGGCCGCAGTTTGAGCAAAAAAACGGACAACTGTTTATTAAGTTCCTGCCGCACTTGGAAAAACCGGATGCACAGGGAAATATAGCTTATTTTGCGCCACAGTACTGTATGGTATTTGCCGCGCCGTTTCACCACCCGGTGTACTTTGCCAATCTCGGGTATTTACATGAACAGACTTCCCTCACTCCGATACATACCGTGCGCGTGGAGGATTTGATAGAACAAAAAGAAAATATCCTTTTGCTTTACAAAGAGGCGGAGGAGATTATCGGCACCAATGAGCAGGAAACACGCAAAGCGCTCATCGCGGCATATGCCGATCGGTTTCAATCGTTGGCAAAGTTGCTCGGTTTAGAGGGCGTTTACGGAGGAAATTATGATTCGTATCGGAATATATGAAGAAAACCCGCAAGCGAGAAAGGCCGTTCGGGATTTCCTCGGTTATTATGCCTTCAACCGCAATACGGAAATGGATTTTATTTGGTTTACCGATGATGCTGCAGCGGAGAGTGTGTTAAAATATGCCTCCGGGTTGGAAATTGCATTTGTATCTATACAAGCAAAGCATTTTAAGGATTTTGTACTCAGTTTAAATCGCGGCAATCACAATTGCCGCATTTGTTGCTATCAAATGCAACCGGCAGGCACACCGAACGTATCAAACCCGATATGGATTATGTCCGAACAACTGAGTGCTGCAGAACTTGCGCAGCACCATGATATACTTTCCCAAAGGGTTGACAGTATGCTCAGCACTTTTCAGAGTATGGGTAATTTTTTGGCGATTGACACGCGCCGTTTACTCTATTTGTTGGCACGAGAAAATATATTGTATTTAAACAGCGATTTAAAATATGTAAATATTGTCATGAGAGATGGCGAAATCATCAGCGTTTATAAAAAATTAGATGAATTTGAAAGCCAAAAACTGTTTCGTTTTGTCCGTGTGCATAAAAGCTATATTGTGAATGCCATGTATGTGAAAGAAGTGGATAAATCCAATCGGCAAATTGAGATGCGTAACGGAGAAATGATTCCGATTTCCAATGCTCACTATAAAGAGGCAGTACAGCAGTTGGCGGAAGTTTTTTAAAAATGATGTTTTAAACGTTAAAAATACACAAACGATTTTTTTATTTGATATTTGTGGTATAGTACACTCAATCAAATAAACAGTCTGCATTTTGCAAGAAGAAAGGAATCGGTTATGGATTTACAAAAAATAAAAGACATCGCTCAAGAACTTGAGCAAGAACAGGCTTTATCACTCATTGAAGCAGCGAGTGCTTCGCAGAGTGAGGATACTTTAAAAATTGCCGTTACGGGCAATTTTAATGCCGGCAAGACCACTTTAATCAATGCGATTGCCGGTAAGGAGCTCAGAGAGGTTTCCGGTATCAGTGTGGATGATGAACTGCCGCTGCGGCTGAGCTTTGAAAAAATGCCGGAGCAGGAAGGCTTTGAATGTTTCGATGTTTATGATCCTGTATGGAATGAAGAGGAAGTCATATTCTATGATTTAAAGTTTGAGGACATCTTCCAAGCGGGCACCTTTAAACCTGTGATGTATGATATGGACATGGTGTTTTACCTTGTTTCCGCTTTGCAGGTATTTACCGCGGAGGATATGTATGCGCTTGAGCAACTCAAAAGATATAAAATTAAGATTATTCTCACAAAACTGGATGCGGTGGATGAGGAATCGAAAGACAGCGTAATCAAGTTTGTGGATGACATGTGCAATAAGCTCGGCTTGGACAGCGCACTCGTTATTGAAAAAGGTAATAATGAGGAAATCGGCAAACACTTACGCGGTTTGCTGCCTTCTTTCGGGGAGATTGAGCAAATGCGCCAGCAGCGCGCGGATGGATTTGCGCGTGAAGCTGTCAGCCTGCTCAAAAAAGGCGTAGAGCGCAAACTGGATGCCGAGGAGCAGTTGCCTGCGGAAGAGGCGGCACCGGAAGAGGATTATTTGTCAAAAAGCTTGCGCTTGCGCAACCGCATTTTGGAAAGCGGTATTCAAAAATCCTCCAACTTTGCGCTCCCTGATTCCAAACAAAGGGAATTGGAAAGACTCATTTATCATCCCGGTCGTAAAAAGCAATTTAACAGCGATTGGGAAAATGGGATGATTCAAAGCACCGTGGAAAGATTTTTGGGAGAGTGTTTTGAAGAAGTTCAGAGTGATTTGATTGACTCTATGAAGCGAGATTACCGCAGCAGTGCCGGTTCCGTGGGTCTTGAGTACAGCAGTGAAGTTAATCGTGAGATTGAGGAAATTGCAGGAAAAAGACCGGTTTATGTCGATGTTACAACGGCACCGGAGATGCAGCAAAGCAATGGCAAAACAACTAAGAAGGTTGCGATTGCCGCGGCAGTTGTGACAGGTGCCATGATTGTGCCGATTCCCGCATGGGCAGGTATCGCTATCGCTTTGGGCACAACCGCAACTGCAGTGGGCTCGATTTCCAATGACATAGAAAAAGAAAAAGCGAAAATCAAACAGGCGATTGCCGCGTATTGCGATCTTGTGCTTTCACACTTTACTTTCAGCATGAAAGAATATATGAATTCGAGCTATAATCAGTTGGCAAATATTGTCGGCAAACAGTATGAGGAAAGTCAAAAACAAGCAGTAAACAAGGAGAATGAAGAAAAGGTAAATGCGCAAAAGGAACACCTCACATCTCTTCTTGAAGAGCTTGATCAAATGTAAATAAATGTAAATAAAAGGGAGGAAAAGTTTATTATGGAAAACAAGTTGTTACACCACCAGCAAACCATGCAGAAGTTTAAGGATTTAATTACCCGCGAAAAGACTTGTGCACAAAAAGTAGATGCCACACAAAATTGGGCAGAGGTATTGGATAATGCTGCAGAAAGAACCAAGGATACCTTTACAGTATTGACCATGGGTAATTTCAGCGCCGGCAAAACGACAATGGTTAATGCCTTAATCGGTGAGCGTTTGTTGCCGATGTCCGCAACACCGACCACTGCAGTGATGACTGAGTTAAAGTATGGTGAGAAAAAAATCATCATGTATCCCAAAAAGGGTGTCAATATAAAAGGTAAGGGCAGCAAGCCATTCTCGGTTCCGGCCACTACGGAGTCCATCGCAAAATATATTACGATTGACAATGAGGCAGGTATCAATGTGAAAGCCGAGGATTCGGTGAAAATTTCTTCCCAGTTTGAAAAAATTGAGCTGTTTTGGCCGTTGGAATTGCTCAAAAACGGTGTAACAATCGTGGACTCTCCCGGATTGAATGACCCGTATTGCAACGATGAAATCGTGAAAAACTATTTGCCGAAAGCGG
This sequence comes from Clostridia bacterium, assembly GCA_017512465.1. Taxonomy (GTDB): domain Bacteria; phylum Bacillota; class Clostridia; order Oscillospirales; family Acutalibacteraceae; genus RUG714. The sequence continues at coordinate 6,527 of JAFWGH010000047.1, read as the reverse complement.
ATGCCGTTATTTATGCCTCCAGCGCGACAGCACCCTATTCCAAGCAGGATAAGGATGAGTTGACCGGCTTGAATAATTACGGTATCAGAAATATTATCTTTGCATTTACTTACTGGGATCAGGTCGCTTTTGACGGCGAGGCTTCCATGATGAAGACCAAAAAATATTGCTTGGATAATGCGAAGAAGCACACTGATCTAGGTGAAAAGTCAGTTCGTTTCCTTTCTTCGCGTGAAGGGTTGATGGCGCACATTCAGGGCGATGAGGAAAAGTGGATTGAATCCGGCTATAAAGGTTTTGTGGATTTTCTTGCCGACTATTTGACCGAAGCGCGCGGCAGAGACAAAGTGAATAATATCTTCGCTACGATGAACAGTGAAGGCGTGAAAATTAAAAAGTATGCCGAAGCGCTCAATAACAATGCGTTCCAAGATGCGCAATTACTGCAGCAGCGCATGGCAAATGCACAAAAGGAGCTCGATAATCTTGAAAGCAGCGGTGATCAAATTGCCGAAAACTTTGCTTTAAAGCTTAAGACTAAGCGTCCCGGTATTGAAAAGGCGATTGATGAGTTTCTTCCCACTTTGCGCGAGTCGGTGGATTTGGATGATTTCACACCCGAAACCAAAATGCCCGAAGGTTTGGCAAGACTCAATCCCGCCGGCAAAAAAGATATTGCACAAAAGATTTATGATGAGGTGCAAGAGGAATATGAGAGACGCCTTAAGAAGAGCGTGCAAGCCTGGGTGGCAAACGATTTGTTTGAACTCAATAAAGAGGCTTTGCAGTATGCTTCCAACGGCATCAAAAATGATGTTGATGCTTTTTCCGAATCTCTCGGTAAAATCCAAGAGGAAATTACCGGAGCCGAAATCGGCGAGGCTGATTCGGGCACGGCATCCAATGTTTTGACCGGTGTGGTTTACGGCTTGGTGACAGGTGACTGGTTTACCGCGGGCTCCGTTGCGGTTTTCGGTAAAGAGACCATGTTAAGGCAAATCGGCTTCCAGGCAGCCTGGGGCGCAATTGCCGGTGTGGCAGTGCTTGCCGGTGCGCCGATTACTTTGCCGGTGCTTGTCATTGGCGGAATCGTGGCTTCCGCATTGGGCATCGTTAGCGGTAAGTCAGATAAAAAAGTGGCAAAAATGAAGCGTGATGTTTTGGGTAAACTGCGTGCCGCCTGCTTTGATAAGAAAGACGGAAAGCCCTCAGCATTTATTACCAACACCAAGGCATCCATTCTTAAGGGTGTTGACGGTGTCTTTGATAAGGCTGCAGATGATGTGCGTTATGCAATGGAAGAAGATATCCGTGTGCAAAAGGAATCCGTTGAGGCTGTCTTGAAGAATGATAAAAAGTCGGAGAGCGAAAAGAAACAGGAAATCCAACAGCGCAAGGATGCTGTGGAAGAACTCGAAAAAGTGATTGCCGAAGCGCAGGCACTCAAAGACAGTTATTAATCATGATTTTTGTACCGCGCATAGAGCTTTATGCGCGGTACGGATTTTGGAGAGCAGCTTATGAAAGAAATGCATATCGCAATATTAGGCGGCTTTGGCAGCGGTAAGACAACATTTGTCAATGCATTACTTGGGAAATCGGTATTTCCCTGCAACACAATGCGCAATGAGTGGATGACACAGATGCGCCATAGTTCGACAGAGTATGTGCGAGCAATATATGCCGACGGGAGCGAAAAAACTTTTACCTTAGATGATTTTTTTGAGTATAAGCAGCATCGTCGGAACACCGACGAGTGTATAACCCGGTGTACTTACTATTTAAATATGCCTGCACTCAAAGGACTGTGCATAACCGTATTGAACGGAGACTTAAGCGGTGAGCATTATTTGAGATTTCTACAGGAAGTATTGCCTTTTTGTGATTATGTGGTATATACGACAAATACAACAATGCCTTACACATACACGGATAAGGATATATTGACTGCATTAAATAATTATGGGTTCAGAAACATTATTTTTGCGTGTACTTTTTGGGAACAGGTTGCTTTAGACGGTGAAGACATCATGATGAAAGCCAAGAAATATATCTTGGATAATTTTTTGCAATATACGGATTTGGGTGAACAGGCAGTGCATTTTATCAGCGCAAGAGACGGTTTGGGTGCGCAGGCAAAAGGTGATGCCGCCGGGTATGAAGCCTCCGGCTGTGCAGATTTTGAGCGTTACCTGACCGAGCGCTATATTGAATTATGTTAGAAGGGGAAACAGCGTGAGAATTGATTTTTATTACAGCCCATTTTCGGGTAAGACAAGTTTGAAGGTGGACGGAACCCTGTTTGAAAATAAACATAGCAGAGTATTTGCCTACCTTTCGCTGCCCATTGACGGGTGGCTGAATACGACCAAAACTGCCTACCATGCGTGGAACGGCTTTTTTGCCGAATTGGCAGATGAGGTAAATGAGGATGATTTTGAACTGGTTTTTCACGGCAAAAAAGAGGATTATTTGCTGATGGAATCGGCATTTAAAGCACAGGTGCAAAGCATTATTGAGCAGGGCTATTCGCCCGAGAATATGCGCCTTTCTTATGAGCCGAATACGCAAAGAACACAACTCAAGCCGCGCTTGGTGAAGTTTGTTGAGTATCATGCGCGCTCCTGCAAAGATCAGGATTATATGATGAGAATGAAAATTATTGTGCGCGATGTCAAGATGGTTGACGGCGATGATTTTGCCGCATTGCGCGACATTTATGATAGATTAATGAATGTATTCGTTTATGCCAAAGAGCAATCCATCGATAAGGACTATTGGGATGAATTGATAGAAGAATTAAAGAGTATTTATAATAAGGCGGTGTAACATGAGCGAAGAATTAACCATAAGGCAGGAACAGCAGCAACTTCAAACTGCCATATTGAATCTTGTAGACCTGCATGTCAGAAAAGAGTATTTATCGGAATTGGATTGTGCCCGAGTCAAGGCACTTTCTCCGCATTTAATGCAAATTAAGCCCGGTGAAAACATGCGCTTAATGCATTTGGAAAAAATTGCGTATGATGAAAACACCTCCGTTTCGGAAAAGGTGAGAAACATTTTCGGCTCCCTTTCTCAAGACGGCAGCTCTTCCCTGCTGCTCATTAACGGCACGAAAGATTGTGTAGATGTATATCTCGGTATCGCCGATGAAAGAAACCCGAATCTTACCGGGCAGAAAAAGCTCCTAACCGGCGCTTTTCAAACCGCATTTCCCGGCGCGGAATATAAAAACTTAACCAATACCAAGTGTAAAGAATTAATCGGCGGTATTTTCCCGGAAGAGATGGCACTGAGCGTGGCGAGTGTTTCCGGTGCGCAGCTGGAGCCTATTCAGGGGCAGGAGGCGGGAGACAGCTTGGAAGTATTGATTGATGCCATGAAGCACAAACCGTTTTCCGCTATCATTCTCTCGCAAGCGATGCAGCACAGCCGATTAATTGCAATGCGCAGAGAGCTGGAGGATTTTTACACCCAAATTGCGCCTTTACAAAAGCAGGATATTTCCATGAGCACCAATGAAAGCAGCAATTACGGTATCACTTTTTCCTCCTCTACTACCGAGTCGCAAAGCAAAACAACGGGTACGAGCTCTTCCGCCACATTTTCAAAAGGTGAAAACAGCGGCGAACAGATTGCAGCCGACCATAGCGAGCAGGAAGCAAAACAAGCGAGAAACTCCTTAATCGGAACAGGTGTGACACTCGCGGCAACGCTGTTAACAGGCGGCATGGGCGGTGCGGCTGCGGCAGGCATAACACCGATTTTCCAAAGCATGTTTTACGGAAAATCCATTGGTGATGCCTTCAATAATATCGGTACCTTAAAAAATGGTCCGCAGGCACCGGATGTGCAGCATACTTACGGCACTTCCACGAGTGAATCGACCACAAAGGGAACCCAGGACAGCACTACCGACGGGCACTCCGAAAGCGAAACCAAGGGAAGCAATGTCGGTAAGGGCTACGGCAGCTCCAATTCTTGTCAGGTTTCCTATATCAACAAGCCGGTAGCGGATTTGTTGAATATTATCGATGAGCAGATTCATGAAATATCCCTGGCAGAAAAGAACGGTGCTTTTAATACCGGTGCATACTTTGTTGCCGGAGATGAGGAAACAGCACTGACAGCGGCAAATTTATACCGCTCCATTGTGAGCTCTCACGGACAAAACAAAACACCCTCTCAAATATATTGCTGGTCGGAAAAAGAAACTGTTTCGCGCATTTTTGACTACCTTAAGCGCGGTTTCCATCCGATGTTTACTTTCACGGAGGATCAGGAGTTTCAATATCCCGATGTTTCACTTGCACAGCCGATTCGTACGCAGGATCTTCCGGCATATTTTTGCCTGCCCGAAAAGACTTTACACGGCATGAGCGTTGTAGAGCATGCTGCTTTCCCGAGAGATATTGTTTTTAGAAAAAAGCAGACTGATGATGAGCAGGAGTTATTAAATATCGGTAATATTTATTATATGGGTAAAGAGGATAAGGCGTTGAAAGTGAATGTATCCGTCGATGCTCTTACCAAACACTTGTTTGTTGCCGGCACCACCGGCGCAGGTAAGTCGAACTTCTGTTACGGCTTGGTAGATGAATTGCTGCAGCGCGGTAAAAAGGTGCTGATTATTGAGCCGGCAAAGGGTGAGTACAGCAAGGTATTCGGCGGCAGAGATGATTTTGAAGTTTTCGGTACTAATGCGGCGCTGACAAATCTGTTACATATTAATCCCTTTGCATTCCCGCTTGGCATCTCTGTGGATGAGCATATTGAAGCGCTGATGGGTATTTTTAACAATGCTTGGCCTATGTATTCGGCAATGCCCGCCGTGCTCAAAGAGGCATTGGAAACGATTTACCGCCAAAAAGGATTTGATATGGAATTTCAGACCGTGCGCGGAGATGAGGAATTCCCGAATTTTGAAGATTTGCTCGTTGCGCTGCCGGAAGTAATCAAAAAAAGCGATTATTCCAAAGAAGTGCAAGGCAACTATATCGGCGCACTTGTCACCAGAGTTAAGTCGCTGACAAATGGTGTATACAGCTCCATTTTCTGTCGCAACGAGAGCGGTGATGAAGTGTTGTTTGAAGGCAATGCCATTATTGATATCAGCAGAATCCGTTCCAATGAAACCAAGGCGTTAATTATGGGTGTTTTGGTTAACCGCTTATCGGAATACAGAAGCTGTTCGGGTGTAATGAATTCGCCTTTAAAGCATATTACATTGCTCGAAGAAGCGCATCATCTGCTCAAAACACCGCTTACAAGCGGTGCGGAGGGTGCTAATATGGGTGCCGCTTCCGTTGAAATGATATCGAATGCGATTGCCGAAATGCGTACCTACGGCGAGGGCTTTGTGATTGCCGACCAATCACCGGCGACCATGGACCAATCCGTTATGCGCAACACATTTACAAAGGTATTTTTCAATCTTCCCGAGCGTGAGGACAGAAGCGTTGCTGCAAGTTCACTTGAATTAAATGCCTCACAGCAGGCAGAGCTTTCAAAAATCGATACCGGTGTAGCCGTTGTGTATCACCGAGAGTGGTCGGAACCGGTGCTGGCAAAAATACGCTATTTCTCCGATGAGAATATGAAGCCGTACCAACATCAAAAAGTGGATATTCTCACGCAAAACAGAAGTATACTCGGACAAACATTAGCTGTTTTGCTGTACAACAGAATGCAGGAGAACCAACAAAAGAGTTCTTATTCCGCTGCATCGGTTCAAAAACTATTGAACAGTGAATTTTCATGGTTAGGCGACCGCGAACCGGCTTTAAAAGAAGTTTTAAAATCGCATAAGGATTTAATAAAAAAGAAAAACAGCTCTGCTGAGATTTATGAGGTTTATAAACTGTTTTTTGATTTGGAAGAACAAATTAATCTCTATGCGGGCGGCATGAAGCTGAGCAAGTGGGTTGAAAAGGTAACGCATGAGATTACCCTGAAAGCGGATATCAGCGAAAGTGAAGCAGAAGAGTTGTTGGGATTGATGATTGTGTATTTCAGAACTAAAGACAGTAATGCATTAAAATTGTACGGCGAGTACAAAACAATGATTGCTTCCAAGTAGCGTGTGCGGAAAGAGAGGAAAGGTAAATGGCATTGGATTTTAAATCGGCATATGAGAAAGCGGCACCGTCAAAAGATGAAATTCAAGGCTGCCAAGAGGAAATATTTCGCAGTTGTATTTCACACCTTGAGGATATAGCAACCGCTTACGGGTTAGATGAATACCAATCTGAGTTAAAAGAATTGCGTGAGCGCGTGGAAAACCCGGAATTAAAAATTGCCATTATCGGTGATTTTAATACCGGAAAAAGTACCTTTATCAATGCACTTTTAAAAGACCAAACATTATCTACCGCAGGTATCCCCACAACCGTTATCCCGACTTATATTCGCTGGAACGGAAGCGATGCGAAACCTTTAATCACGGTGAAATTCTTTGAGGATGCGAATGAATATGATTTCCAAACCGATTATGCATTACTTAAAGAAAAACTCGGTTTTGAGTT
>JAFWGH010000046.1 GCA_017512465.1 Clostridia bacterium | reverse complement strand
TGTATGCATTTCTTTCGCTTTTTATGGCAGGAATACGCGGTATTGCAACGAAAAAAGCGGAATAAAGGTGTGCAAAGAGCTGTTTGCAGGCACATCAGCCTTGATTATTCTTATCCCTATGTACTCCAAGCTCGAGTTGGCAAAAACACAAAATCGCCGTAGGTACGGCGATTTTTACTGTTCCGGTTTTGAAAGATAAAATGCGGAATTAACTTCACCGCTATTGTAGCTATTATTTTTAAATTGTAATAAATCAATAATTCAATAATTTTCGTGTGGTTTCAGCCACTTTTTCGACACTCTGAAAGGCAGGGATTTTTGCCTGCCTTTATTATATAATATACTTGTTTCTAAACTGAAAATCCTGTATGATAGAGAAATAGAATGAAAAGGGGAGTCAGTATGGTTAAAGAGATTATTCATGACCCGTTTATGCTGTCTTTAAAATCCGCACCTGCCGGCAAAGAGGACTTGCCGACCGCGGCGGATTTGTTAGATACTTTAAAAGCCAATAAAGAAATATGCGCCGGTATGGCAGCAAATATGATAGGCGTGCAAAAGTGCATTATCGCTATTAATGACGGCGGCAATTTTAAAGTAATGTTAAACCCGCATATTCTCAAACAATCCGAACCCTTTGAAACAAAAGAGGGCTGCCTTTCACTGGCGGGTGAGCCGCGCGCATGCAAGCGGTACAAAAAAATCAAACTGCAATGGCTCAATGAAAAGCTCCAAACGCGTACCCAAACCTTTGAGGGATGGAGTGCACAAATCATTCAACATGAAATTGACCACTGCAACGGTGTGTTGATATAGGTATATCAAAAAGATTTCACAAAAAGCCCTGCTTTAAGACATGCACCCCAAGCGAGGCTTTTTAATATTAAATAAAACGGTTTATGCATTTTAGGCTGTATCATAAATAATATCATCGAGAGCAATATCATGTGCTTCATGCGGCAGAGGAAAAGGGGACAGCTGCTCTTGAAAACACACGCCGATGCTCACACCGGTAAAGTCCTTTAAATATTTATCATAATATCCGCCGCCGAAGCCGAGGCGGTAATTGTCTTTGTCTGCTGCCAGCAAGGGTACAATGATAAGCTCAATTTCCTCTTTCGGTACCGCTGATGTGCCTTCAGGCTCGCGAATACCGTAAGCGCCGTAGTGAAATGCGGTATCGGCGTGTATAGCATAAAACTGCATTTCACCGCCATGTACCTTCGGCAGGCAAACACATTTTCCACTGTCCAAAGCAGATGTTATCATAGCAGCGGTATCCACTTCGTCCGGCAGGGAAGCGTAGAGTGCTACAGTGTGCGCTGTGCGCCACTGTGTGCGATTTAAAAGAGAATGCAAAATAGAATCACTCTTTTGCGCTTTGTGCGCGATTTCGCGGCGCAGGGCTTTATAATACTGTCTTAAATCTTTTTTGTTCATAATTGTTATTATATTATTATTTACATTTTTATTCAAGATAAAAAAGGATTTGGCATCGCCAAATCCTTTTTTGTGATTATTTTGCTTTCTTTGCAGCTTTGGCTGCTTTCTTATCGAGCTTTGCTTGCTTCTTCGCCGCCTTAGCATCTGCCTTTGCTTGCTTTCTTGCGGCTTTAGCAGCCTTCTTGTCTGCCTTCTTAGCAGCCTTGCGCTCTTTGCGCGGCATAGCTTTGAGCTCTGCTTTACGCGCTTTCTTATTTGCCTTTTGCTGCTTTTTCCACTCTTTAATGCGCGCCTTGTTTTGCTTCTTGGCGGCTTTGCGTTCGCTCTTGGGAAGTGCTTTAATCTCTGCCTTGGTCAAAACGCCCTCAATCGGTCCTTTGTTTCTGCGCTTGGCAATAAGGATAATGATCAGAGCGACAAGCGCGATAATGAGTGCCCAACCGAGACCGGTAATCTGTGTATAGGTATATACCGTAACGGCGGAGGAGATATACGCGCCGGAACCTTTTTCGCCTTCTTCTGTCGGAGTTTCAATTACCACCGGTTCAAGTGCTACAAGTGAACCGGCACTTTTGGTGTAATCCAAAAATTGCGGATATTTCTCATTACTTTCCACACTGATTTCATCGGTTTGCGAGATGAACCACTTAAAGAATTCACCGGTTTGGTCCGGTTCATTATCCTTTGTCTTTTTAACAAACATACAGTGGACCATGTTTTTGATAATCCATGTTTGGTCGGGGAACCAACATGTAGAGGCATCCACAATATTATCACACGAAACGCGCTCTTTACCGTCATCCACCTTTTGGGTGTAATCATCACCGAGTGTCTTTTCAGGGAAGGTGGCTGCTGTAGCGCCGAGTGTACAATACTCCGTATCAATCAAAATATCATTTTGGTGGTCATTTCCTTTAAAAGGAATTGCATTGATATTGTAGGAGGAAAGCACATACACTTTCACGCCATCCTTTTTACACTGATTGAGAACATCATGTAAATTATCCTGACAAGCTTGATACTGTTTAATTTTGGCAATCAATCCTGCATCCTTTTGCTTGTCGAGCATAAAGTCAATACAACTGTCTACTTTATCGCTCGGCACAAGGTTCCAAAGTCCGCACCATTTACCGAGATAGTCTTTAACCCATTCGTTGTAGAAATAGGTAATTCTGTCTCCGCTCCATAGCTCATTAATCTGATTAATGGAATTTTCTAAGGAGGCAATCAATGCGGAGGGTACCAAACCGATTAAGCGATTCAAGCAGGCGGCAATGGTATCGCGGTTTAATTGAATTGTGCCCGAGAACATCAAAGCGGGGAAGTTGGTGCCTTCAGCAGCGGAGGAAAGGAAGGTGACAGATTCCAAATCATCATGACCGTATGTATTTAAATACGCATTTAATACGGCACCACCCATGCTCACACCGATAATTCTGACTTTTTTGCTGTTGGTAACATTTTTAACATTTTCCACCATATCGCGCAAAATGTGTATATGGTCCATTACGCTGATGCGAAAATCATAACTGTATCTGAATACACGGTCACCGCCAATGGTATCAGCGGCAATTTCAAGCAAATCACTTTGAATACCGCCTTTTGCGCGGGCAATTTCATTTTCGGCATAGGACTGCATGGTAAAGTCAATCGATACATCCTGCATAGAATTACCATTGCTGTCGCAGCGAATCGGACCAATCGCATTTTGAAGAACAGGTACAAACTTTTGAGTCATGAAGCTATCGTAATTATAGCCGTTGTCCTCAAGATGCGTTAAGCTCTTAAAGAAATCGATAACCGGCGTCCAATCATCAACTGTCGGCAGCCAAACTCTTTGTTCATTCTCGGTGCCTTTGTTGAGGTATAAGGAAGAACTGTTGATACCTGCGATAAAAATTATCGGGGTTTTGTTCACAGCCTTTGCATTTGCCGAGAGCGGAATGCTCACAAGCATCAAAACAACTAAACAAATGCAAAGCGTTTTTTTGAAAAATCGTTTCATGTTTTTTGCCTCCTATGGACACAATACTCTAAATTATATTTTAATATAATAACAAAACAATGTCAATATTCAAAAAAGCACAAAAAAGAATAAGCATCCCGCTACAGGATGCTTATTCTTAATTATAAATTATTTGTTTTTCTTAGCAGCTTTAGCAGCTTTTTTGTCGAGCTTTGCCTGCTTCTTTGCAGCCTTAGCATCTGCCTTTGCTTGCTTTCTTGCAGCTTTAGCAGCCTTCTTATCAGCTTTCTTAGCAGCTTTACGCTCTTTGCGTGGCATTGCTTTGAGCTCTGCCTTGCGTGCTTTCTTATTTGCCTTTTGCTCTTTCTTCCACTCTTTAATGCGCGCCTTATTTTGCTTCTTGGCGGCTTTGCGCTCGCTCTTCGGCAGCGCTTTAATTTCCGCCTTGGTCAAAACGCCCTCAATCGGTCCTTTATTTCTGCGCTTTGCAATGAGGATAATGAGCAGAGCGACAAGGGCTATAATGAGTGCCCAACCGAGACCGGTGATCTGTGTATAAGTATATACCGTAACAGCAGAGGAGACATATCCGCCGGCCTCTTTTTCGCCTTCTTCGGATGGTGTTTCAATTACCACTTTTTCTACAGGCGCCAGCTGGAAGACTTCTTTGCCCTTATCATCCTTAGTTTTAACAAAATCTAAGAACTGCGGATACTTTTCACTTGTTTCAATCGTTGTATCATTATTGATAGTTAACCATGCAATAATTTTTGAGTGCTGGTCGCCATCGGTGATAATCGCATGAACAAGGTTTTTAATAAACCATGTTTTATCCGGACTATAGCAAGTGGAAGCATCAATGATGTTGTCTTCCGAAATATAGTTCTTGTCGGAAGGAACCTTTTGCTCATAATCATCGCCGAGAGTTGTAAATAAATCCGCTACGGTAGCGCCGTTGGAAGTTTGGCGGGTTGTAATTAAGAAATCGGAGTTGGAAACCATTGCTTTGGAAGTGAAGGGGACACCGACTAAATTATAGTTGGAGATAAAGCAGATTTCCACGCCCTTTTCCTGTAACTTGTCTAAAGTATCATTATAACTGTCTTGAATGGCGTAATATTCTTTGACTCTTTTCTTTAAGTCAGGGTGAACATTATATTCATCCAGCTCTTTATCAATATTTTTGGTGTGCTCTGCCAATTCCCAAACAGCGGGGAAGTTTAAGCAGTAGGGTTGCAGAAAATTATTCCATAATTGTTCGAGCTGTGAGTCAAGCATACCGCCTACGATTTGCTCAAGATAGCCGCTGATTGCGGTTGCGGCAATCGGAATAGCGCCTTCGGTGAATGCCTTGAAGTAGGGACCGATTGCTTCACGTACAACCGTGATATCTTTATCTAAAAGACTGTTGACAAACTCAACACCTTTTGCCGCACTTGATACAAACACAACTTTTTTAACATCGTTTCTGTCACCGTAGCGGTTCAAGTAAGCGCTTGTTACCGCACCACCCATGGAAACACAGGCAATTTTAACTTTATCGGAACCGGTATCCTTCTTGATTTTTTCAATAAAGGGAGCCAATTCATTATCTACGATATCGATAATTTCGCCTCTCCAGTCATAGGTGAAAACATAAACATTTTCTTTACCGATTGTTTTGGAAATCTCTCTGCCGATGGCTTCGTTGGCATCCGACTCTGTGTTGTAATTTTCATAATTCTTAATTACATGTGTCGGGTATTTCGAACTGCCGTCGGGATTGCAGGCAGCGCCATCCAAAACGGTGTAAAGCAATTCAATCAGCTTTTTGGTTGCACCGGCATGGTCATTATTATCCTGCAACTTTAAAATGTATTTTAGTGTGGCAATTGCTTCCTCAATCTCTTCATCCGAAAGTTTGCTCAAATCAGGAAGCAGTACCTGCTCGCCGGTATCATCGCGAATGATAGGTGTATTTAACACACCGGGAATCACAACCACCGGAGTTTTATCGGCTTTTGCAGCAAATGCGGGCACGGCAATGGTTACCAACATTAAAACTGCCAACAAAACTGCCATACTTTTTTTAACCAGTTTATTCATTTATGTCTCCCTCCAGGTGCATAGTGAATACTATACACAAATTTTCACTATATATTGTACCTTATTATGTTTATAATGTCAATATATATTTATATAAGTTATATATTGTTAAAAATCGTTAAAAGAAGAGAACATAAAAAATAAGCATCCCGCAAAAGCAGGATGCTTATTCTTTGTTAAAAATTATTTGTTTTTCTTTGCAGCTTTGGCAGCTTTTTTATCGAGCTTTGCCTGCTTCTTTGCAGCCTTAGCATCTGCCTTCGCTTGCTTTCTTGCAGCTTTAGCAGCCTTCTTATCAGCCTTCTTGGCAGCTTTGCGCTCTTTGCGCGGCATTGCTTTGAGCTCTGCTTTACGCGCTTTCTTATTTGCCTTTTGCTGCTTTTTCCACTCTTTAATGCGCGCCTTGTTTTGCTTCTTGGCGGCCTTACGCTCGCTCTTCGGCAGTGCTTTAATTTCAGCCTTTGTCAAAACGCCCTCAATCGGTCCTTTGTTTCTGCGCTTAGCAATAAGGATAATGAGCAGAGCGACAAGGGCTATAATGAGTGCCCAACCGAAACCTGTAATTTGTGTATAGGTATATACTGTAACTGCGGAGGAAACATAACTGCCGGGACCTTTTTCACCCTCTTCGGAAGGTGTTTCAATCTCAACTTTTTTAACCGAAACTAATGATTTGACCTCTTTGTCTTTTTCATCCTTTTCTGTTGTAAACTGCATAAACTGCGGATATTTTTCAGGATTGGATTCAATCGTGACATTATCGGTCAGCACAAGCCAGCAAATAAATGCGGTTTGCGGAGCTTTATCTTGGAAGCTGACATGCAGCAGGTCCTTGATAAACCATGTGGTTTCCGGAGAATAACAGGTGGAAGCATCAATCACACCATCTTCCGAAAGGTGATTATGACCATCATCATTCTTTTGAGTATAGTCATCGCCTAAGGTTTTGCCGAGGTCGGCAACGGTTGCACCAAAGGAGGTGTGGTAGGTATCAATCAAATAGTCGGTATTTACAACATCGGCCTTGGGTGTTGCGGGAACACCGGTGAGATTATAGTTGGAAGTATAGCATATCTCCACGCCTTTTTCTTTGAGCGCATCCATGGTATTTTTCAGATTATCCTGATAGCCGTAATATTCCATAACCTTCTTTTGGAAGGTTTCGTTTTTGGTGCTCTTCAAAAGCGCTTCCATATCCTTGGTATGACCGGCAAGCTCCCACATGGAGGGCCAGCATAACAAGTCTTTCTCAACAAATTGCGTCCATAGCTTTTCATATTGCGAATCCATTAGCTTTTGCGCAATCTCACATGCATAACGGCTTACTGCGGAAATGCCGATGCCGCCAAGTGCACCCAGAACAGTCTTGAAATAAGGTCCCATTGCTTTACGGTTCACACAAACCGGTCTTGTCAAATAAATATCCTGTACAAATTGCACACCTTGACCTGCACCGGAAATAAAGATAACCTTCTTAACATCATCTCTGTTGCCGTATTTGGAAAGGTAAGTGTTGGTGATGGCACTGCCCATGGAAGCGGCACAAATGGTCACCTTATCGGAACCGGTTTCCTTCTTAACTCTATCAATCAGAGGAGCCAGGGAATTATCCACGATACCGACAACATCCATACGCCAGTCATAGGTAAAAATGTACACATTTTTATTGCCGATTTTTTGACCGAGCATGCGGGCAATAGCGCTTTCATCCGAATAGTGTGCACTTTCCGGATCCTGCGCAATGGAACCGTTCGGGAAAGCGTAGTGCGTGTTGAGCACGGAATCACCGTTTTCATCACATCTTGCATCATCAAACAGATCTTTTGCAACCCCAATCAATTTATCAATTGCCTGGTCATAAGCGCCGGTGTCTTGAAGGTGCAGTACCTCTTTGAGAGCATCAATCGTGCTTTCAAGATCCAGCTTGTTTTTAAAATCGGGCATAAGCACTTGATTTCCGGATGCGTCATAAATGGGGACATTGATTACGCCCGGTACAAGTACAACCGGTGTTTGATCCACCGCAAAAGCGGGGATAACACCGCAGGCAATCATGGCAATCGCCAAGATAACGCAAAAACCTTTTTTGAAAATCTTTTTCATCTCAATTTCCTCCGTTAAACTAGCATGAGATTTCAATTAAGCCTACATAGACTTTGTATCCATATTGACAAACTCTGCTTTGAGTTTGGAATACACTATTTTTTGGCTCGAGTACAAACCGTAGTAACCCGAAAGCAGGTAACTGACCGCTGCGGCAACGGCAAAATAGATAATGCCGCCTGCACCGAACACTTCAATACTTAAAATAATGGAAGCAATGGGGCAGTTCATTACGGCACAAAACATGGCAATAAAGCCGATAGCTGCCGCAAAACCGGGGTCAATACCGATAAAGGAACCGATGGTGCAACCGAGTGTGGCACCGATAAAGAAGGTGGGTACCATTTCACCGCCACGAAAGCCTACGCCGATTGTAATAGCGGTAAAAAGGATTTTTAAAACAAAATCATACGGAAGCGCTTCGCCTTGCTCAATTGCCGCCTTTATAATCGGCATACCGGTGCCGTTGTAGCGTCTGTCGCTGAAAATCAGTGTCAGCCCGATGACCGCGATGGCGCCTATAGCGATGCGCAAGAAATCATTTTTTATGTATTTTTTGAAAAGATAGTGCGAGCCGTGCATCGCCGCACAAAACAAAATACTGATAGCTGCCAAAATACCGGATGCAATAACGACTTTTGCAATCATGAGTGCATCGAGCTCCGGAATACTTGCAAGTTCGAATTTCACTGCCTGTACTTGAAACAGCCGAGTCACGGCAAACGCAGCAAGAGAGGCGGATAAACAGGGAATCAGCGCCGAATAATATACTACGCCGATACTGATAACCTCAATTGCAAAGATGGTCGCTGTCAGCGGTGTGCCGAATAAAGCTGCAAACAATCCGCTCATGCCGCAAAGGGTGATCAGGTGCATATCCTTTTCATCCAAATGCAACAGTCTTCCCATTTGCTGTCCGATGCCGCCGCCGATTTGCAGTGCGGCGCCCTCTCTGCCGGCAGAGCCGCCGCCCAAGTGGGTGAGAACAGTTCCGACAAACACCAGCGGTACAAGCAGGGTAGGCACCTTTTCGCTTGTGCGAATGGAGCTGATGATATCATTGGTTCCAACATGCGGCTGCACTTTAAACAGCTTATACAGTCCGATAATGATAAGACCGGCAGGCAGCAGCAAAAAAATCATCCAGGAATGCGTTTGAAACACTTCGCTTGCTTTATCCACGCTGATATCAAACGCTGTGCCGACAAGCCCGCAAATCAATCCGACAATGCCGGCTATAAAAATCCATTTGATAAAGACAAGAACATAATTCGCGGCGGAAAATAATTTGTGCTTAAAAAACTCTTTTACATTATCCATTTTCCAAACGCTGCTGCTCCTTGTCAAACACGCCTTTTTTGTACATTACATGCGTTGCAATCAATGCAACTACTACACTGACGGGAATCAGCACACCGACCTGTGTGCCGCCGCTGAAAGCCAATACTATGATTACCACCACAAAAGGCGCGATGGATATTTTCCAGTGCTTATAGAAATATGTAGCACCGATAGCACCGAATAAGCACGGTAAAATCTGCTGAAACGCAGGATATATCGGGGAAGAAGGGCTTGTTAAGCGCTCTACAAAACCGGTCACGGACATCAACAGCACGCCCACGGCAATAATCACGGTAGTTACAATAGAGGATACCGCCACGGCAATGGTGGAAATTACTTCACCCTCTTCACTCGAAACCGAATAGCCTGAGGTTTCGAGGGCGCTCATGGTGCAGGGGAGCTTCAGATTGGCAATATTGCCCGTAACAAAGCTCAAATAAGTGCCTGCCGCGCCCAGCAGCGGCGCATAAGAGATAACTTCAATAATGCCGGTGGGATAAAATATGATGGCGACCGAAGCGAGCCCTTTGAAAAAGTATTCGGCTTTCGGCCAAGCATTCAGATGGATGCTGAAGGCAACCGGCATCATTAAAAAGATAATGAGAGCCGCTACCGTCCATATTCTGCCCCAGGTATGTGTTTTATCAAAATAACTTTTCATATATCTCTAAACCAAAAACGGAAAATATCTTCAAACTAATATCGCCACTCAATGATATAAGCGGCAGGGAGTAAGTAATTGACCAATAAGACCATTCCCATTCCCAAAAACATGGACAAAGGCATAGCGAAGCTTTCGAGTTTTTGTAACTTCGGCACCTTTTTGATAATGTAGCTGAATAGAAGCATAAATGCTACGGAGCCGATAAGTCCGGTGATGGAAAGCACACCCGCACCGTCTCCGATAATGTTTGCTTCATTATCGCCCGTGCCCAGAATAGCTCTGCCGACAAAGGCAATAATAATACCGATAAACGCTGCGGCACTCATCACATCTGCCCAAACCTTGTTTTTACCGAGGGCTTTTCCGATGCGCTTTTGCAGTTTTTTGAGCACAAAGGGAAGAATGACGAGCGGCATCACAGAGCCGACTGTCATGACCCATGCAACAGTGGTAAATTGCTCAGGGTCTGTCACGGCGCTTGCAATGCCGGCGGAATTACCCATGGCATTTAATGCCGATTGCGCCGAAGAGGTTTCATACTGAATGGCGCCGATAACGGTTAAACGAATCCACGGCAGTACCACACCTAATGCGCCGGAGAGAACAATAACGGTGGCAACAATGGACAGTGCCGGTGCAATCGAAAACAATGCGGATTGCAAAGCCGTGTTTTTCATTTTCTCGCTGCTGATGCCTAATTCTTTACCGCGCCGGACCGCGCGCACTAAAAAGAAGATGGATTGAACGAGTACAAAAATGACAATGATACCTCCCACCGCATACATAAACGGTGAAGATTTAAAGTCCATATTGTATCCCCCAAAATATGAAAGTTATATAAAATCCCAATATATAAAATATATTATAGTTTAAGGATTAGAAAAAATCAAGTTCTTTCAAACAGGTAAATTTTTTTATAATATTTTTAACAATATTTCACAGTCTTTTTTGTGAAAAACGCAGAATTTTGGCATGTGAAACAGCAAGTCGTCTAAGCTCTGTGCGCTGTTTGGCAGTTTTGTGTGCTTTTCTATTTTACAAACGCAGTGAGAAACGGCTAACTTGAATTCAGTTGAAAAAAGCGGGTGTTTGTGTTAAGATGTTTAGTAATTTATGTAAGGAGTTTTTGATTTGGATAATATAGAGCAAATAAAACTGTTTGAGGGCGGTAAACTGCTGTGTGTGCAAACCGGCCGTTTTATGACCTCAAGAATCACTTTTCGCTTTGTCTTGCCGCTGGATGCGGATACGGTCAGTGCCTATGCTGCACTGCCGGGTTTAATTCGCTATACAAGCAGGCATTATCCCGCAACACTGCAAATGGAGCGTAAGCTTGCATCCCTTTACGGAGCGGGCTTTTCTGCGGTTGCCGGGAAAGCAGGCGATATGCAAATTCTTTCCTTCACACTTAGTACAATTGCGGATAGATTTGCTTTTCAGGGCGATGCCGTCAGCGAAGCGGGATTGAGGTTTATCAGCGAGTGCATTTTTGAACCTGATTTAGATGAAAACGGCTTGTTTAAAAGCGAAAATCTGGTACGCGAAAAGCGGCTGATGATGGAGGATATTAAAACCGCTTTCGGGGATAAAATGCAGTACAGCCTGAATCGATTTAATGAGGTATTCTACGAAGGCGAGCGCGCTGCCGTTTTAAGCTCCGGTACTGTCGAGCAAGTGGAAAGCTTGGAACCTGCAGCAGTCAGCGCAGCATGGAAAAGAATGTTACAAAGTGCCGAGGTTTTGGTCTGTGCGGTCGGCGATTGGGATGCCAAAGCACTTGCAAGGAGCATTAGAGAGCGCTTTAAACCGATACAGCGCATGTGGAAAAAAGAGACAATTCAACCGCACCCCGCTTTTAAAGCGCTAAAAGAGGTGCATGAGAGCGAGACTTTGGAGCAGTGCAAGCTCAATATGGGCTTTTCACTGAGCGGTGCGGATGAAGATGCTTTTAAAGTCATGAATATGATATTCGGCAGAAGCGAAATGTCGCGGCTGTCAAAAGTGGTGCGTGAAAAAATGGGACTTTGTTACTATTGCTCTTCTTCCTACGGACCGAAAAAGCAAATAATCATTGTCTACAGCGGGATTGAGCCGGGAAATCGGCAAAAAACCGTGGAGGCGGTTATGGAGCAATTAAAAGCGATACAAGCAGGCGATTTTAGTGATGAGGAAACGGAAATCGCGAAGCGTAAACTGAAAGATGCCTATTTATCGAGTATGGATTCACCGGCGGACATTGCCGGATGGTACTTGCCGCAGATGCTCACAGAGGATACCGCAAAGAGTGTGCATGAGAGCATTGAAAACATCATGCGGGTGGACAGGCAGCGCATTATCGATTGCGCGAAAACGGTAAAACTCGATTGTATTTATACCTTGGGGGATAACGCATGATTCAAGAGATAAAAAATGAGTTGTTAGATGAAAAATATTATGAAATCAATCATGCTTCAGGCATGAAGATTTTGGTGTTCCCGAAGCCTGCTTATCAAACCTCTTACGCACTGCTTGGTGTACCGTTCGGCTCGGCGGATAACCGCTTTATCGATGCCGATGGGAATCGTGTTACCCTGCCGGACGGCACGGCGCATTTTTTGGAACATAAACTCTTTGAAAGTGAAGAAAAGGATGCTTTCGAAAAATTTGCCGCAACCGGTGCGCGGGCAAACGCTTATACCTCGTTTGACCGCACCTGTTATCTTTTCTCCTGCTCGGAAAACTTTGAGCAAAACTTGGCATCTTTGCTGGAATTTGTGTTCGATGCGTATTTCACGGAGCAAACCGTGGCGAAGGAACAGGGAATTATCGGGCAGGAAATTAAAATGTACCGCGACAGTCCCGAGTGGCAGGCAACCATGGGGCTTTTGGCAGCACTGTATCAAAATTGCGCGGTTAATACCGATATTGCGGGCAGTGTAGAGTCGATTGCCCGCATTACACCGGATTTGCTTTATAGCGCTTATAACGGCTTTTATCAACCGCAAAACATGATATTGAGTATTTGCGGCAATGTAGAGGCGGAGCAGATTGTGCGCTTGTGTGATAAATATGTTAAACCTTCTCTACAAGCGCTTGCACAAGGTATTTCCGTATCGGAACCGGCAGAGCCTAAGCAAACGCTTGTTACCAAAAAAATGCCGGTAGCCATGCCGCTGTTTGCCTTCGGCTATAAAGAGGAACATGATGGCTTAAAAACACTTAAAGAGCGCTTGGAAACGGTAATACTCAATCAAATTATTATCGGCCCCATGTCGCCGCTGTATGATGATTTAATGGAAGAAGGGCTTATCGGAGAGGATTTCAGCAGCGAGTATTTTTCCGGCAGACAGTATTCCGCCGTACTCTTTACAGGCTGCAGTGAAAACGGTGCCGCGGTAAAAGAAAGGTTTGAAGCGGAAGTTGAACGCCTGCGTAAAGAGGGTATCGACCCGGAATTATTTGATTGCGTTATTAAGGATATGTATGGTACAATAGTTAAAGGCTTTAATTCCGTGGAGGATATTGCCACCGATATGCTGGATAGCTTTATGAACGGCTATCGCTATTTTGAAGAACTCGAGCTGTACCGCAGCATTACCGTGGAGGATATCGAAAAAAGCTTATTGACAAAATATGATGTTTCGCGCGCGGCATTATCGCTGATTGTGCCGGATGCAGAAAGGAAGCTGAATGGATAAAATACAAGTATTTTTTGAAGGCTTGGGCTTGAGTTTTAACATCTCACCCGTTGCCTTCGGAAGTGTGATGAAATACGGTTTAATTATCGCTGTCGGCTACGCTATAGCCGTGGTTATGGGCGGTATGCGCGCCTATAAGTGGAGAATGAGCATTGACCATATGCTCGACATCGCTATTTGGGGTACCATAGCGGGTATCATCGGCGCAAGGCTTTATTATGTGTTCAGCCTGTGGGATTACTATAAAGACCATATCGGAGACATTTTTAAAATCTGGCAAGGCGGTCTTGCTATTTACGGCGGTATTATAGCCGCTTTAATTGCCGCGCTGATTGTATGTCTTGTGACCAAACTGAGTATAACCAATTTGCTGGATTTATGCGGCATGAGCTTTTTGCTTGCGCAGGGTATCGGCAGATGGGGCAATTTCTTTAATCAAGAGGCGTTCGGTACCAATACCACCACTGCTCTTTTCAGAATGTACAGCGAAAAAACAAGAGATTATTTGCTTTCCGTGCAGGATGAACTAGCTGCAAAGGGCGTTACTGTTTACCCCGACCAGCCGGTGCATCCGACCTTCTTATATGAAAGTGTATTATGTATAGTCGGCTTTTTCATTTGCCGCATTATTTGCAATAAATACCGCAAATTCAGGGGCGAAATATTCGCTTTCTACTTGGTGTGGTACGGCGCAGTGCGCTTCATTATTGAAGGTATGCGCACCGACAGCCTGTACATAGGACATACCAATATCCGTGTTTCACAGGTGGTATCGCTTGTAATGGTGGTAGGCGGTATCGTTTGGCTGATTCTCGGCTTTATTTATGCGAAAAAGCATCCCTTGCATCAGGAAATTCGCCATAAGATTAAAAAAGGCGAAAAGATTGACTGGAAAAATACCGCGCCGCACGAACCCGGTTTTGATAAAAACGGCAAGTGGGTGAGAGAGGGGTATATTGACCCCGCCTACAGCGGTAAGGTAGCGCGTGCCGGCAAAGCAAAAGCGAAAGATGAAGAGCCGGAAGCGGAGGAAAAAGAGAAAGAAACGAAAAAAACAGAAAAAGAGGAAAAGACAGAAGAAAACGCTACGGTAGCGGAAAATACTACCGAAAAAGAGATTGAAACAACCGAAATAACACAGGAAACGGAGAAGGAAAATGACAATCATTAACGGAAAAGAGGTATCCCAAAAGCTCAAAGATGACATTGCCGCTGAAGTGAAAGAAAACGGCTATACACCCGGTCTTGCGGTAATTATTGTGGGCGATGACCCCGCTTCGAGAGTGTATGTGAACAACAAAAAGAAGGCTTGTGCTTACTGCGGTTTTCACAGTGAGGAGTATGCATTAGCAGAAAACACTACACAAAGCGAACTTATCGCATTAATCGAGCGTTTAAATCAAGATGAGAATATTGACGGCATACTCTGTCAATTACCTTTACCGCGCCACATTGATGAAAAGGCAGTCATTGAAGCGATTGCACCTGCAAAGGATGTAGATGCTTTTTGTGAGGCAGATGTCGGCAAAGTGATGATAGGCAATTATACCTTCTCTCCGTGCACTCCGGCAGGCGTGATGGAATTGCTCAAGTACTATCACATAGATGTGAGCGGAAAAAATGCCGTTGTCATCGGCAGAAGCAATATTGTCGGCAAACCCATGGCAATGTTATTACTGCATGCAGATGCCACCGTAACGCTGTGCCACTCCAAAACCGCTGATTTAAAAGATATTTGCCGCCGTGCGGACATTATTGTGAGCGCCGTGGGCAGAATCGGTGCCGTGAGCGCCGATATGGTGCGCGATGGCGCCGTGGTGATTGATGTCGGCATCAACCGCAACAGTGAAGGCAAGCTGCAGGGCGATGTGGATTATGAAGCCGTGAAGGAAAAAGCTTCTTATATTACACCGGTTCCGGGCGGTGTCGGACCGATGACGATTGCGGTTTTGATGCAAAATACATTAAAGGCGTATAAAAATAATAAAAAAATTGATTGACAAAGTATTTGATTTGTGTTAGAATACCAACTGCCGCATACCAAGGGCGTACCATGTCCACATGGCACACAAACCGTTCAGGTGCCTCAGCGTAGCGAGACTAATAAAGGAAGGTAAATGAAATGTACGCTGTTATCGAAACAGGCGGTAAGCAGTACAAGGTTGAAAAGGGCGATGTGATTTATATCGAGAAACTCGCTGTAGAAGAAGAATCAACCGTTACTTTTGATAAAGTAATTGCTGTCGGTGCTGATGAAATTAAAGTCGGCACACCGTATGTAGATGGTGCGAAGGTAGAAGCAAAGGTTCTCAAAAACGGCAAAGCCAAGAAAATCGTTGTTATGACCTACAAGCCCAAGAAGAATGAAAAGCGCAAGTTAGGTCATCGTCAACCCTACACCAAGGTTGAGATTACCGAAATTGTCGGCTGATGATTACAGTTCGATTCTTTGAAAGCGGCAATACACCGACCGGTTTTGAAATCAAGGGGCATGCACTCTTTTCCGAACACGGCACCGATATCGTGTGCGCAGCGGTCAGTTCGGCTGCCATAATGGCGGCAAATACCGTTACGGAAGTGTTTGGCGAGACGGCTTCGGTCGAGACCAAAGAGGGGTATCTGCTTTTAAAAGGAGTGAAATCACAAGCAGCTCAAGGGGTACTGAGCGGATTTAAGCTGCACATGGAGCAGTTGGTCGAGCAATATCCCGCACACATAACTCTATCTTAAACAGGAGGTTAACAAGATGATTAGATTAAATATCCAATTATTTGCTCATAAAAAAGGTATGGGTTCTACAAAAAACGGTAGAGACAGCGAATCCAAGCGCCTTGGCGCCAAGAAGGCTGACGGTCAGTTTGTACTTGCCGGCAACATTCTCTACAAACAAAGAGGAACACATATTCATCCCGGCAATAACGTTGGCATCGGCAGTGACGATACACTGTATGCTAAGATTGACGGTAAAGTGAAGTATGAGAGATATGACAAAAACCGCCGTATGGTTTCTGTCTATGCTGTAGAGCAATAAGATAGTTATAAAAAGGGAAGTTGCGATGCAACTTCTTTTTTTGCGCCTTCGGCGAGATAAATAAGGATTTGCGGAGCCCCTTGCGGGCTCCTAAATCCTTATTTGAAGCCTATTAGCAGTTAGCCTATTAGCATATTAGCGAGCGGGCGGGACACCCGCACCCGATTATAGTGTACCTACGCTGCTTGCGGCTTATAATGGATAAGGGCGGAGCCCTTCCTTTCGCTAACGGCTAATTTGCTAACCGCTAACCGCTGACAAATAAGGTTTGCGGGCTCGAAAGAGCCCGACAAATCCTTATTTGTCACATTTCTTTTCTTTGTTTCATACAATGGAATGAAAGCAAGCTATTTGCTTGAAATAATAAAGGAGGAAATGAAATGCCAAATGTAAACAGCAGGGGAACAAAAGGTTGTTGCTCTGCTCCGAATAACGCACTGAGTGCAGATATTACAAGAATCTATGACTCATGTGCTGATAGAGACTGTTTGGAAAATTTGGAAGTCGTGTTTCCCGAAGCGGATGCGGCGCTTATCGAGTCTGCCTGTTCCGTGAAGGCGGTAGATTGTGATATTTTAACCGCATATGTGGATATGGACGAGGTATCGTATAACAGAGGCTGTTATGCGGTTGAGTGCAGCTATTACTTCACGGTTGATTTTAATGTCTATCAAGCCGGCAGCAGCACTCCCGAATCCGTACAGGGCGTATGTACGTTTACCAAACGCAGTATGTTATACGGCGCAACAGGTGCGGTAAATACCTTTAGCAGTGCAGATACGGCTGAATTGCCGGCTTCCGTTACGGCACCTGTAGCCAAAGTGCAGGCAATGGAGCCGATGGTGCTTGGCAGTGATATTGTCAATAATACCGTTCCGGAATGTGTGCAAATCCCCGAAGCGGTCAATCAAGCCATGGGCGGAACAATTGCGCAAAACACAGGCGACCAAAAGATTGTGGTAACTCTCGGCTTATTCTCCATTATGCAACTGAGCCGTGATGTGCAGGTGACCTTGCCGGCATATGAATTTGCGGTACCCGAAAAAGAATGTAACGCGGATAATGACAGTCCGTGTGAAGTATTCAGAAGCTTTGACTTTCCGCTTGAAGAGTTCTTTCCCGGAAACGGACCGGCATGCAATGCCTGCGGCTGTGACAAGCCGATGGATTACGATGGCGAGTGTCCCGATAATATGCGCCGTAACGACAGACCGAACAGGCGCTGAGATACTGATTCTTAAAACAAAAATCCCGAAGTTTGCACACTTCGGGATTTTTGTCTTTATCATGGATTATGCGCTAAAAATCGATAAATATTTCTAAAAAATAAAATTGTAGTAAAATTTTATCTTAAAATTGAGTGAGCTACAGGGGATAATGCCGTAAAAAAATTATCTGTGCTTTTCAATTTCTCCGGTTGCCAAGGCGTCGCAGCGCTCGTTATACGGATGTCCTGCATGACCTTTTACCCACGTGATATCCACTTTGTGTTTTTCACTCAGTGCCAGCAATTCTTCCCACAAATCGGGATTGAGCGCCGGCTTTTTATCTTTCTTTTTCCAACCGTTTTGCTGCCAGGATTTTGCCCAACCGAGCAGCAGCGCATCGGCAACATATTTAGAATCGGTTGTCAATTCGACCATGCAGGGTTGATTGAGTGCGCGCAAGCCTTCAATGACAGCGGTCAACTCCATGCGGTTGTTGGTGGTTTCGGGCGCATAGCCCGAAAGCTCTTTTTCTTTTCCGTTATACACCAAAATGGCACCCCATCCGCCGGCACCGGGATTGCCGGAGCAGGCACCATCGGTATAAAGTTGTACTGTTTTCATAATAAATCCTTAATCACTAAGTGTTAAAACAATTATAGCAAACACCGTTTTTTTTATCAAGTGGGGAAATATTCCTTGACTTTGGACGATAATACTTGTAAAATATACTGTATGTATTTAATAATAATTTATATATATAGTTAATTGAAAGGAAATATTTAATGGCTGCTAAAGAAAAACAAAAACAGTCTGCCGGTGAGCAGAAAAAGCGGCGTGTGAGTAAAAAAGTAAAACTGTCGGAAACCGGTAGCAAAAAAAGCGTTAAGAAAAAAAGCGGCACCGGAAGTGCACGCGTGAATGCAAAATCACCCAAGAAGGCGCAAGCAAAGACAACACGCAATAAAAATGCGGTAAAGAAAACCAATAAGCAAGTAAAAACACAACCGTTAAAGAAACTCAAAACTCCGAAAAAGATTCATATTTCATTTTTGGGCGGTCTGGGTGAAATCGGCAAAAATATTACGGTTTATGAGTATGATGGGGAAATGATTATTGTCGATTGCGGCTTGGCATTTCCCGATGGCACCATGCATGGTGTGGATGCCGTCATTCCCGATTTTTCTTACATTAAAGATAATGCCGATAAGATAAAAGCTATTCTAATCACCCATGGTCATGAGGACCATATCGGCTCTTTGGCATATCTTCTTAAAGAAATCAATGCCCCGGTTTACGGCACGGCGCTGACACTCGGTTTAATCGAAATCAAATTAAAAGAGCATGGTATTTTAAATACCTGCACCTTAAAGCGCTTCCAAGCCGGTGATGTTTTAAAAATCGGCAAATTTGAAGTGGAATGTATCCATGTCAACCACTCCATACCGGATGCGGTCGGTTTTGCCATTAAAACCGGTGCCGGTGTGATTGTGCAAACAGGCGACTTTAAAATAGACACAACGCCTATTGATGGCGAAGTGATAGATTTACCGCGCTTTGCGCAGCTTGGCAAAGCGGGTGTGCTGGCAATGATGCAAGACAGTACCAATGCCGAAAAGGATGGATATACGCTGTCTGAAAGCATGGTCGGCGGCACCTTCGAAGCACTGTTCCGAGAGGCGGGCAGGCGCCGCATTATTGTGGCTACCTTTGCCTCTAATGTGCACCGCATTCAACAGATTATGGATGTGGCAAAGGTGCTTAAGCGCAAGGTTGCCGTAATGGGCAGAAGCATGAGCAATGTTGTCGCTCTCGGCGAGGAGCTCGGCTATCTCAAGGTGCCGAAGGGACTGTTAATTACCAAAGAGGATATAAAAAATTATCCCGATAATAAACTTGTGCTCATTTGTACCGGCTCTCAGGGTGAGCCGATGGCGGCACTTTCCAAAATGGCTTTGAGTGAGCACCGGCAGGTGGAAATCACGCCGAATGATTATGTTATTATTTCTTCAAGACCAATTCCGGGTAATGAGCGCGGTGTCGGCAATGTGATTAACGGCTTAATTCAGCATGGTGCGGAAGTTATTTATGAAAACATGTACCGCACACATGTCTCCGGTCACGCCTGTGCCGAAGAGTTAAAAATGATGATTAGCCTTGTGCAGCCAAAGCTGTTTATTCCGGTGCACGGCGAGCAGAAGCATTTAAAGAAGCATGCAGCTCTCGCGCAAAAAATGGGATATCAAAACAAACAAATCCTCATTCCCGAAAACGGTATGCGCTATACCATTAATGCAAAAGGTGCTGTAGAGGCAGCCGAAAAAATCCCTGCCGGCGTCACCTTTATTGATTCATCGGGTTTTGGCGATGTAGAATCCATTGTCTTGCATGACAGAAGCCGTTTGTCCTCCGCAGGCATGATTAGCGTGGCGGCAGCGGTAGATATTCATTCAAGATTTTTGCTCGCAGGTCCCGAGGTCACTTCCAGAGGCTTTGTGTATATGAAAGAGAATGAAGAACTCATTGCCTCTATCGAGCGCCGCAGTGAAGAAGTGATTGAGGATTTTCTGCGGAGCAAGAATTATGATGTTTCCGCTTTGCGCAATAAGCTGGCAAGAGAAATATCCAACCTCATCTACAGGCAAACCAAGCGCAATCCCATGATACTGCCTGTCATTATGGAGGTATAGTGCATAAGCACATACATGATTAAGCGATAAGAAACAAGGCTTTTTGAAATGTGTTTGGCTTTCAAGGAGCATATATCTGGATTTTACGGAAGGGGTACATTATGAAAGTAGTACTGTTGCAGGATGTTAAAAGCTTAGGCAAAAAAGGCGATGTGGTCAATGCCGCTACCGGTTATGCAAGAAACTTTTTACTTGCAAAGGGTTTGGCGGTTGAAGCAGATGCCAAGGCAATGAATGAGGTGAAAACCAAGCAGGCAGCTGCCGATTTCCATAAGGCGCAGGAGCTTGAGGCGGCACAACAGCTGGCGAGCAGACTCAATGCGCAAACCATAAAGGTCAAAGCCAAGGCGGGTTCTGCGGGCAAGCTGTTCGGCTCTATTACCAATAAAGAGGTTGCCGCGGCGATTAATGAGCAGTATGATTGCAATATCGATAAAAAGAAAGTAAGCTTGGAAGCAGATATTAAAACCTTCGGTACTTTCGGTGCGGAAGTGAAACTGCCGCAGGGCGTGAGCGCAAAGCTGTATGTGCAGGTGAGCGAAGCGTAAATGCGCTATATTGTTGTGATTTTACAATCACATCGGCGTGTACATCCATGCCTGTGCGGCGAGGATACGCACGCAAGTTTTCACACATTCTCGTTATTTTGTGGGGGTATGTATGGCTGATTTATTTAATTTTGAGAATTTACCTTGTTCCGTTGAGGCGGAGCAGGCTTTGTTGGGTTGCATTTTAAAGCAACCGGATTGTTTTAAAGATATTGCCGATAAGGTAAAAGCGGATGAATTTTATGTGGATTTAAACGGCAAAATTTTTGAAATCATGCTCAATCTCGATACCTTCTCCAAAAAGATTGACCCCGTTATCATTAATGATAAGATGAAGGAAAACGGTGATTGGGGCGAGCAAAACGGCAGAAAATATCTTTTAGAGCTAGCCGCAAGTGTACCGAGTACCGCCAATGTGGTGCAATATGCCAATATTGTGCGCGAAAAATATTATTTGCGTGTGATTATTAATGCTTCAAAAGAAACGATTGATGAAGCAAACGCGGCGGGTGACGATGCCAACACGGTTATTGATGCGGCGGAAAAGCGCATCTATGACATTCGTTCCGGCCGTTCCATCAAAAATGAACCGAAAAAAATCGGTGAAATATTAATTAATGAATTGATGCCGCGTGTTGAGCGCCTCTCCCAGGGTGAGGAGGACGATAAGGGCATTGAATCGGGATATAAGGTACTCGATAAGACCTTGAGCGGCTTTAACAAAGGTAATTTAATTGTTATCGGTGCGCGCCCGGCGATGGGTAAAACCAA
The DNA here is from genome assembly GCA_017512465.1 of Clostridia bacterium. GTDB lineage: Bacteria > Bacillota > Clostridia > Oscillospirales > Acutalibacteraceae > RUG714. The sequence goes on along the minus strand of JAFWGH010000046.1, from coordinate 12,647 downwards.
CATAGCGCTGAATTTTGCGCGCAATGTGACCATGTTAAAAGGCAAAACCGCCATTGTATTTTCTTTGGAAATGAGCAAGGAAGAGATTGCGGAGAGATTATTGGCGATGGATTCGGGTATTGAAAACAGTAAATTCCGTTCGGGCGAGTTAACCAAAGAGGATTGGACAGCGCTCGGTGAGTCCATCGGAAGATATTCCATGACCAATTTATATATTGATGATTCTTCGGATATGACCGTTCCTTCTCTAAAAAGCCGTGTGCGCAGAGTGCCCGGAGTAGATATTGTCTTTATTGACTATTTGGGACTTTTAAGTTCTTCAAGCAAAAAAGAAAACCGTGTGCAGGAAATTTCTTCCATCACAAGAGAGCTTAAGATTATGGCAAAAGACCTTGGTATTCCCGTTGTCGTTTGCGCCCAGTTAAACAGAGGCTCGGCAGAAGGCAGAGCCAGGCGCCCTGTGTTAACGGATTTGCGTGAATCCGGCTCCATTGAGCAGGATGCCGATGTCGTGCTGTTCTTGCACAGAGATTATTACTATACAACACCCGGCAGTGAACCGGATGAAGAGGCGCAGGACGTTGACCCGACAGCCGCGGAGCTGATTATTGCCAAAAACCGTCACGGCAGCTTAGATAATATCAAATTGCATTTTGACGGCGAGCACGCAAAATTCACTGCGATTCAATATATTAAGGATTCAGACTTTGCTCAATGAGAGAAAAAGTAATCGAAACAATCAAACAATATGCCATGATTGCACTGGGAGATACAATTGCTGTCGGTGTATCCGGCGGCAAAGACTCGATAGCGCTGCTGCACGTATTATACACACTGCATGAGGAATATGCCTTCTCGCTACATGCAGTTCATGTGCATCACGGTATTCGCGCAGAAGAGGCGGATCGGGATGAGCGCTTTGTTAAAGCGTTTTGCGAAAAATACGGCATAGAGTGCAGCTGCTTTCACTATGACGTGCCGCAGCTTGCCAAAGAGCGCAAAATCAGTGAGGAAACCTGCGGGCGAGAGTTACGGTATGCAGCGTTCGAGAGTATAAAAGCGGATAAAATCGCAACAGCTCACACTTTATCCGACAGCGTGGAAACAATGCTTTTTCATCTTGTGCGCGGTAGCGGCAGCCGCGGAATGTGCGGTATTCCTCCGAAAAGAGAGAATATCATTCGGCCGCTGATTGCCTGCTCGGGTGAAGATGTTTTGGCATATCTCAAAGAAAATGCGCTCGAATATATGACGGACAGCACAAATGATGATGTTTCTTACAGCCGCAATGCTTTGCGCTTAAATGTCATCCCGCGTTTAAAAGATATCAATCCTTCATTTGAAACAAATGCTGCTAAAACAATGGAGGTTTTTAAAGAGCAAACCGCGTATTTTGAAAACTTCGCGGCGCGCTTTTGTAAAAAAAACGGTTATGATGCCGCAAAAATTGTCGCATTGGAGCCGGCACTTCGTCATGAAGTGATACGCTATATTTGCCGTGAGGAAATCGGTACCGTGCCGGAATATTCTCATATGGCGGCAATTTGTGATATCCTGCAAAGCGGCGGCAGTGTGCAAATCAATTCGGGCGCTGTGGTACGCGTGCGCAGAGGTATGTTGGAATTCCCCGGCGAGGAGAAAAAAGAAGCATATTCCTTTGAAGCAAAAGAGGGAAAATATCACCTTCCCATCGGTATTTTGCACATACAATTACTTAATTGTAAACAATTTGAAAATTTAGCGTATCATCGGTTTTCATTTACGCTTGATTATGATAAAATTAATGCCTATCCGATATGTCGTAATAAGCGCACAGGCGATGCGTTTTATGATGCAAAGCGCGGTGTATCGAAAAGCATGAAAAAATATTTGAATGAAATCGGCTTTGAACCCGAAAAAAGAAGCGCTTTTCCCGTTTTTTGTATGGGTCAAACCGTTATCGGCACACTCGGCAGCACACCGCAAAAAGATATGGCTGTTGATGGTGACACAAAAAAGGTTTTATATTTGTATTTGGAGGAACAATAACAGTATGGCAGATATGAAAAATGATATTGCTTATGTTTTGGCAAATGAAGCAGAAATAGAAGAAATCTGTGAACAGTTAGGCACAAAAATATCCGAGGACTACAAGGATAAAAATGTGATTATCGTCTCTGTTTTAAAGGGCGCGTTTGTTTTTTGTGCCGATGTTTTCAGGCACATCACCATTCCCTGCGCCATTGATTTTATGGCAATTTCCTCTTACGGCAGCGGCACAACCCCCGGTGCTGTCAGACTGATTAAGGACCTTGGTGTGGATATTGCGGGCATGGACGTACTGATTGTGGAAGATATTTTAGACAGCGGTAAATCTTTGTCCTACACGATTGAGCTATTGAAGGCGAGAAAACCCGCAAGCATCAAAATCTGCACACTCTTAGATAAACCCGACAGGCGCCAAGCCGATATTACAGCGGATTATGTCGGTAAAGTAATACCCGATGAATTTGTTGTGGGCTACGGCTTGGATTATGATGAAAAATACAGGAATTTACCCTATATCGGCGTGTTGAAGCCCGAAGTATATTCCGATTAAATACAAACTCATTAAGGAGATATATTGCACATGGATAGTAATTTAAAAAGACCGGATAAAAAGGATGGCGGCAATTCCAAAGTCAAAACCATTATTTTGTATGCCGTTATGCTTGCCGTGTTCATAGGCGGTATTGCCTTTATCGGTTCACGCAGAAGCGATAGCGACAAATCCGCCTATTATGAAGTGGTTCAGTATTTTGAGCAGGGAGAGGTTGAGGAATATTCCTTGAATCTTTCCAACGGAAAGCTGGTGTATAAGCTTGCGGAAGAAGAGCAAGCAAGAGAATACACCGTGCCGAATGTGAATATGTTTATTAATGATATTCACGAGAGCGTGATTGCGCATAATACTAAAAATCCCGATAAGCCGATTAAAGCGGACTACGAAAAGGGGAGCGACGGCTCTATTTGGATCAGCCTTCTTCCCACTGTTGTCTTAATCGGTATTGTGGTTCTCGCTTATTTCTTCTTAATCAGAAAGATGGGAAGCGCAATGGGCAGTGACCACAAAAATGCGATGAACTTCTCACGCGCTAAGGTGCGCAACGGTTCCGACCAAAAGGATAAAAAGACCTTTGCGGATGTTGCGGGTGCCGATGAGGAAAAGGAAGAGCTTTCCGAAATCGTGCGATTTCTTAAAAATCCGCAAAAGTTTAATGACCTCGGCGCAAGAATCCCTAAGGGCGTATTGCTTGTAGGACCTCCGGGAACCGGTAAAACTTTGCTTGCCAAGGCAGTTGCAGGCGAAGCGGATGCACCGTTCTTATCTATTTCCGGTTCCAACTTTGTGGAACTGTATGTCGGTGTCGGTGCTTCGCGTGTGAGAGATTTGTTTGAACAGGCTAAGAAGCAGGCGCCTGCCATTATCTTTATTGATGAGATTGACGCTGTCGGCAGACACAGAGGTGCCGGCATGGGCGGCGGTCATGACGAAAGAGAGCAAACCCTCAACCAATTACTCGTTGAAATGGATGGTTTCGGCGTAAATGAAGGCATTATAATTATTGCGGCAACCAATAGACCGGATATCCTCGACCCGGCATTGTTAAGACCGGGCAGATTTGACAGACAGGTCACAGTCGGCTATCCCGATTTGAAAGGCAGAGAAGAAATCTTAAAGGTGCACGCTAAGAATAAGCCTTTAGCGCCTGATGTGAATTTGAAAACCGTTGCAAAAACCACGGCAGGCTTTACCGGTGCCGATTTGGAAAATCTGCTTAATGAAGCGGCTTTGCTTGCGGCGCGCAATGATTTGAAAGCTATCACCATGGAGCAGATTGAAGAAGCGGCAATTAAGGTTGTCGTCGGACCCGAAAAGAAATCGCGCAAAATGAGCGATAAGGAAAAGAGACTCACAGCCTTCCACGAAGGCGGTCACGCGATTGCAACCTATTATCTGGAGGGTCAGGACCCTGTGCATCAGGTTTCCATCATCCCAAGAGGCAGAGCCAGCGGCTTTACCATGAGCTTGCCCACAGAGGATAAGAGTTATCACTCGAAAAATGAAATGCTCGATGATATTGTGGTTCTTCTTGGCGGCCGTGTGGCGGAAGCGCTTGTGTTCGGCGATATTTCTACCGGTGCGAGCAACGATATTAAACGCGCCACGGAGATTGCGCGCAATATGGTAACGCGCTACGGCATGAGTGAAAAATTAGGACCGATTAGCTTTGGCGATGATAATGATGAGGTATTCCTCGGCATGCAGTATTCCCATGTTAGAAATTACAGTGAGGAAATTGCTGCGGAAATTGATAAAGAGGTTAACAACATCATTACCGTACAATATCAGCGCACCGAGCAGATATTAAATGAGCATATGGATTCGCTCGAGTTGGTTGCAAATGCATTGCTCGAAAAAGAAAAACTTGAGGGCGATGAGTTTAAGACCTTGCTTGAAACCGGCAAGCTTCCCGAGGAAGCCGAGCAGGAGCAGGCTGAGCAAAGTGCCGAGGTGCCGCAAGAAGCTCCTGTGCCGGAAGTACCTGCACAAGAAGCTCCTGTGCAAGAAACTCCCGTTGACGATGAAGGAGGCGAAACAGCACCGGCACCAAGCGATACAAACAAAACAAAAGAATAATCGTATATATGGGCTGTCTTAAAGGAGACAGCCCATATTCATAACAAAAGATATGCACTTTAATCGGTGCATATCTTTTGCTATTATTATTGAGCAGTCAGCAGTCAGCGGTTAGCAGTTAGCGAGTGGGCGGGACAGCAGCAGCTTTGCCGCTGAGTGATATTCGTGCGTTGCACGAGTGATATATTTTGCAAAGCAAAATGTGATATTTCGGCTCCGCCGAAGTGATATATTTGCTACCGCAAATCAAAATTCAATATTCAACATTCAAAATTGATTTCCTGAAAAGCCCATGATTTCGGGAATACTTCTTGACAAAACTACTATATATTGTGTAAAATAAAGTGTATGCGTATTTTTATAAAGTAATTAATAATTAAGTATTAATAGGAGTTATAATGGCAAAAAAATCAAAAGGCACTTATGGGAATGAGGACATAGTCCACTTAAAAGGACCGGATCAGGTCAGAATGCGTCCGGCAGTTATTTTCGGTTCGGACGGTATAGAGGGTTGCGAACATTCCTTCTTTGAAATATTATCCAATTCTATTGACGAAGCGCGCGAAGGTCACGGCAAAAAAATTGTCATTACACAGTTTAGCGACCTTTCTTTGGAGGTACAGGATTTCGGTAGAGGTATTCCTGTTGAGTTCAACAAAAAGGAAAACCGCTATAACTGGGAGCTTGTATTCTGTGAATTGTATGCCGGCGGTAAATACAATACCAATGAAGCCGGCAGCTCCTACACCTATTCGCTCGGTTTAAACGGTTTGGGTCTTTGCGCAACACAGTTTGCAAGTGAGTACATGGATGCCGAAATCATTACCGGAGGCTTCAAGTATAGCTTTCGCTTCGAAAAAGGTTTTAATATCGGCGGTATGCAAAAAGAGCCGTTTTCCGGCAAGCAGACCGGCACCAAAATTCACTGGAAACCGGATTTGCAGGTTTTTACCGATATTGATATTCCGACTGAGCATTTATTGGAAACCATTAAGCGCCAGTCGGTGGTAAATGCCGGTGTGCATTTTATCTTTAAAAAGCAAATCGGCACCACAAGCAAGTTTGAAACCACCGAGTTTTATTATGAGCATGGTATCACGGATTATGTTGAAGAGCTTGCTGCCGGCACCGCTTTTTCCACTGTACAGTATTGGGAAGGGGAGGATGAAGGCAGAGACAGAGCTGATTTAGATGCGTATAAAGTGAAAATGACGGCGGCGCTATGCTTCTCAAATAAAGTGCAGTGTAAGGAATATTATCACAATTCCTCTTATTTGGAGCATGGCGGTTCTCCCGATAAGGCGGTTAAAACCGCATTTATCAATCAAATTGACAACTATTTGAAGGCAAACGGTAAGTATGTTAAGAGTGATGGTAAAATCACCATTCAAGATATTGATGATTGCCTGATTTTGGTCGTATCGTCTTTCTCAACACAAACCTCTTATGAGAATCAGACAAAGAAGGCAATTACCAATAAGTTTATTCAAGAAGCGCTCACTGAGATGCTTAAGCATAAGCTGGAAATATACTTTATTGAGAATAAAGACGAGGCGGATAAAATCACCAACCAGGTGCTTATTAATATGCGCTCAAGAGTGCGCGCAGAGGCATCGCGCGTGGCAATTAAAACCAAACTGAAAAACTCCACGGATATGATTAACCGTGTGGAAAAGTTTGTGGATTGCCGCTCTAAAATCGTTGAAGAACGAGAGCTGTATATCGTAGAGGGTGATTCCGCTAAGGGCTCGGTTGTGCAGGGAAGATTCCCCGAATTTCAAGCGGTCATGCCGGTAAGAGGTAAAATTCTTAATTGTTTAAAGAGCGATTATTCCAAGATATTTAAGAGTCCAATTATCACCGATTTAATCCGTGTGCTCGGCTGCGGTGTAGAGGTTGAAAGCAAGGGGAAGAATAAAGATATCAATCATTTTGACATTCAAGCGCTGCGCTGGAATAAAATCATCATTTGTACCGATGCGGATGTGGATGGTTTTCAAATCAGAACTTTGATTTTAACCATGATTTACCGCTTAATGCCGACATTGATTGAGCAGGGCAAGGTGTTTATCGCCGAGTCACCTCTGTTTGAAATCAGCTATAAAAACCAAACCTATTTTGCCTATTCCGAAGCGGAAAAGGCAAAGGTGCTCGAAGAAATCGGTGAAGAAAATGCCAAGAAGATTGTTATTCAGCGCTCAAAAGGTTTGGGTGAAAATGACCCTGAAATGATGAATATGACCACCATGAATCCCAAAACCAGAAGGCTTATCAAGGTGGAAGCGGAAGCGGTAGAGAATACCGCCGCCATGTTTGATTTGCTGTTGGGAGACAATTTGCAGGGCAGAAAAGAGTATATTACCGAAAACGGACACTTGTATTTGGATGATGCCGATTTGATGTAACATGGCTTTTGATAGATTAAGGAGTATTCATGGCTAAAAAGAAAAAAAGCAAAGAAACCACACATATTGTAGAACTTAGTGACGATATTCATATTGAAGGCGCCGGCACATTGGTGGAGCAGCCGATAACCCAAACGCTTGCCAAAAATTATATGCCGTACGCTATGAGTGTTATTTTAAGCCGTGCCATCCCGGAGATAGACGGCTTTAAGCCTTCGCACCGCAAGCTGCTGTATTCCATGTATTTGGACAAGCTCTTAGAGGGTAAGCGTGCAAAAAGTGCCAAAATCGTGGGCGATGTCATGAAGCTTAACCCGCATGGCGATTCCGCGATTTATGAAACCATGGTGCGCCTTGCCAAAGGGCATGAAGCGCTGCTTAATCCCTATGTGGATTCTAAGGGTAACTTCGGTAAAGCATATTCACGCGATATGGCGTATGCCGCTTCGAGATATACCGAGGCAAAGCTTGCCCCCATTTGCCGTGAGCTGTTCGGCGATATCGGCAAGGATACGGTGGATTTTGTCCCGAACTATGATAACACCATGAGTGAGCCGACATTGTTGCCGGTCACGTTCCCGACTGTGCTTGCCAATGTCACAACCGGTATTGCAGTCGGTATGGCGAGCTCCATATGCTCGTTTAATTTAAAGGAGCTGTGCGAAACCACGATTGAAGTGTTGCGCAATAAAGACCATGTGATTAGCGATACGCTCATGGGTCCGGATTTCCCCGGCGGCGGCTATTTTATCTATGATAGGGAAGCGCTCGATAAGGTATATGAAACCGGGCGCGGCGGCTTAAAGGTGCGCGCAAAATATGAGTATGATAAAAAGAATAATTGTATTGATATTACCGAAATACCACCGACTGCAACGGTGGAAGCGATTATTGATAAGATTGTCGATTTGGCAAAGGCGGGAACCGTTAAAGAAGTATCGGATATTCGTGATGAAACCGGCATGCAGGGACTGCGCTTAACCATTGATTTAAAGCGCGGCACTGACCCCGATAAGTTAATGAATAAGCTGTTCAAGCAAACCCAGCTTGAAGATTCCTTCCCCTGTAATTTCAATATTTTGGTGGATGGCACACCGCGAGTAATGGGTGTAAGGGAAATCATTGAGCAATGGGCGCGCTTTCGAATTGAATGTGTGCGCCGCAGAACTGCCTATACGCGTGATAAGCGGGCAAAGCAACTGCACTTGCTCGAAGGCTTGCAAAAGATTTTATTGGATATTGATAAAGCCATTAAAATTATTCGTGAAACGGATGAAGAAGTGGATGTTGTGCCGAACTTGATGATTGGCTTCGGCATTGATAAAATTCAAGCAGAATATGTTGCCGAAATAAAATTGCGCCACTTAAACCGCGAGTTTATTTTAAAGAGAACAAAGGATATTGAAAAAATCCGAGATGAAATTGCTTCCCTGGAAGCGATTTTGGAAAGCCGCTCGCGCATTAAAACCATTATCATTAAAGAGCTTAAGCTCGTGATGGACAATTACGGTCAGGAGCGCAAAACTAAATTGCTGTATTTGGATGATATTGCCGAAGAAGAGGTGGTCGAAGAAATACCCGATTACGCGGTTACTGTTTTCTTTACTAAAGAGGGTTATTTCAAGAAGATTACGCCGCTTTCACTGCGCATGGCATCCGACCAAAAGCTTAAAGAAGGCGATGAGATGCTGCAAACGCTGGAGACAACCAATGCAAAAGAAGTTTTGTTCTTTACCGATAAGTGTCAGGTCTATAAAGCGCGTATTTCCGATTTTGCCGATTCCAAGGCATCTGTGCTTGGTGACTATATTCCGAGTGCATTGGAAATGGATAGCGATGAGAAAACCCGCTATATGGTTGTTTTGGAGCAGTATAAGGGATATATGCTCTTTGCATTTGAAAACGGCAAATTGGCAAAAGTGGATATGAGTGCTTATGAAACCAAATCCAACCGCAAAAAACTAATAAAAGCTTATTGCGGTAAGTTTGCACTTGCGGATTTGATGTATATTGAGGAAGATACACAGATTGTGCTCACTTCCTCCTCCACAAGAATGCTTTTGCTTGACACGGCAATGATAGCACCGAAAACCACTAAGGATACACAAGGTGTCGCCGTGATGCGCCAAAAGAAAAATCAGGCTGTCAGCTCAATTCGCTTATATGTTGAAGGTGAGTTTGATAAGCCGTATCGCTATAAAACAAAAAATCTCCCCGCACTCGGCGCTTTTCCGAGCGAGGAAGATATCGGTGAGCAGATGGAATTGACATAATCAAATTTGAATCAAAACGAATGTTGCCTCTGACGATTCCCAAAGGAGTTGTCAGAGGTACTGCATTGTGAATAACAGTATTAAGAGGTGATGGGAAATGGCACAACCAAAAAACGCACATCATAGCGAAACCGTGCCTGAAGAAAGGCTTGTGCAAAAATACATCTTTATAAAAGATAAAATAGCCGTAAACTACCAAAAAGGCGTCAAGATATTGAGAATTTCTAAAATCTGTGCCGCCGTATTGTTTTTGTTTTTCATATTGATTGCCGTGATTTGCGGCGCGCGTGAAGGAACGCAATTAGGCTGGTTAAGTGCTTGGATTATACTGATTTTTGTCAATATCTTCGTTTTTGTTCCGGCGGAATATGCAAAATATCTCATAGAGGCGAAAGTGATACCGTATTTGGAAGATGATACGCAAATCGAATTTGGCGAATATGATATTTTCCGTGAGGATGAAGAGGATGATGACGTGGAAGAGGAGGATGAAGCATGAAAAATATATTACAGATATTTAAAAGGGATTTAAAAAATATTTTCACCAATTCCATGGCAATCATTTTGGCGGTCGGTATTGCGCTGCTGCCGTCTTTGTATGCATGGTTTAATATTTTTGCCAACTGGGACCCGTACGGTTCTACGGGAAATATGCAAGTGGCTGTTATCATTGAAGATGAAGGATACCGCTACCGCGGCATTGATATCAATGTCGGTGAAAGAATTCAATCTAATCTGGCGGCGAATGATGCGATAGACTGGCAGTTTCTTCCCAAAGAAGAGGCGATGGAAGGAATTGAATCCGGTAAATATTATGCGGGTATTGAGATACCGAAAGGTTTTTCGCAATCTTTGACGAGTATCGTTACTTCCGATTTTGTGCAGCCGCAGATTACCTACTATGCCAATGAAAAGAAAAATGCCATTGCCACAAAAATAACGGATAAAGTGGTGCAAACCGTACAACTGGAAGTGAATGAATCCTTTGTCACCACGGTGATTAATGTTGTGAGCAGCATGTTGGGTGCGATTACGCAAGCAACGAAAGACGACGCGGGAAATATGCTTGCCGATTTGCAAAGCAAATTAGAGAGCGCCGTTACCTCTGTTGATAATATTCAAAAAACCGTAGACAGTTTTGAGAGTGTAATGAAAGTTTCTCAATCTCTCGGTAATGTGATTAATGGAGACAAACTGAAAAAAGCGCTTGATAATTCCGATGCGCTTATCAAAAGCGGCTCCGATATGGCAAAGTTGTTGGAAAACGGGATTGAAACCCTGAGTGCTTCTGCCGACAGCGCTTTGAGTAAAACGGCAGGGGAGTTAAACGATACGGCGGCGCTCATCGGCGATATCGGTTCGCAAAGTGCCGCAAAAGCTGCTGATACAGCGGCAAAAGCATTGTCGAAAATGACGCAGTTTAGAGCGGCAATTGCCACGGTTGAGAACATGTTGGAGAATATTCGGCAATCACTTTCCTTGCAATCGGATGCACTCGATACACTCATTGAAAAATTAGACGGCGCATGTACAAGAATGGATATAATTATTTCCGTTTTAAGTGATATTGCCGGCGGCGCCGCACAGAGCAAGGTCAATCAAATTACTTCCGAAGTGACGGCGCTTGCGCAAGATTTAACCGGTTTTTCTTCACAGTATGAAAACGATATTGAGCCGGTTGTCAATAAAAACCTTACGGCTTTAATTGACATGCTTTCCGTAACGGGAAGTATGGTGACGGACCTGAATGCGGATTATCCCGCGTTAAAAGAACTTGCCAAGAGTTTGGATACTTCCGTGGAGAGCGGAGCCGATTTGGTTAAGGCTCTGGATAAAGTTTTGGGCAACACCAAAAAGCAGTTAAGCAGCCTATCCAAACGCATTGACGGATTGAAAGATAATGAAATCATCAATACCATACAGAATATTTCCGCAAAGAACTCCGAACAACTCGGTGAATTTATTGCCTGCCCCGTAAAAGTGGACACACAAAAGATTTACGGTATTGAAAACTACGGTTCGGCAATGGCACCGTTTTACAGCACTTTGGCACTTTGGGTTGGCGCAATGATTTTGATAGCCGTGATGAAAACAGGTGTGAAGCATCAAAATCAAATCGGTAATGTCAAAATGCATCAAAGTTATTTCGGCAGAATGCTTACATTCCTGCTCTTCTCGGTTACGCAGTCACTGATTATCTGTCTGGGCGATTTATTCTTCTTAAAAGTCCAGTGTTACCATCCGTTTAAATTTATCTTGGCGGGAGTACTCGCGGCAATCGCCTTTACGGTGTTCATCTATTCGATTACCGCGGCTTTCGGTGACATCGGTAAAGCCATAGGCATTATTTTCCTTGTCGTGCAAATCGGCGGTTCCGGCGGTACATTCCCGATTGATGTAACGCCTGCCTTCTTCCGCGTCATTAATCCGTATTTGCCGTTTACCTTCGTCATCGAAGCGATGAGAGAGTGTGTATGCGGCACCTATGCCGGCGACTATTGGATGGATTTGCTCAAACTGACAGCCTATATTGCAATCGGGTTGATTATCGGGCTCGGCGTAAAACGACTGATTAAAAACCCTGTTCGTTTCTTCGAAAAGAAAATCAAGCAAACGGAACTGTTCTAAACAAATAAGGATTTGCGGAGCCCCTTGCGGGCTCGCAAATCCTTATTTTTCAAAAGCCTTGATATTTCTCTATGAGGGATGAACTCCGATTGCCCCCATATTGAAATATCAAGACCTATACTGTTCAAGCGGTTTTATCACACCGCCGAACCTTGCGGCAAAAAACACAAACGCTTCGTTTTTTACCGCTAAATATAGAATGTGCAGCTTTTTTCGGATTATTCATCATAAAAAAACGCTTTTTAATAAAATATTATAAAAAATACTTGAAATTCGTGTTTTATTATGATATGATATCAAAGTTATAAAATGTTATGGAGGTAAAAGCATTATGGCTTGGTACGGTTACCTGATCGGTTCAATCCTGATCGTTGCATCCGTTTTGATTATTATATTAGTTCTTCTTCAAGAGAGTAACACCCAGGGCTTATCCGGTGCTATCGCCGGCGGTGCCGATACATTTTTCGGTAAGAACAAGGGCCACACCATGCAGTCCAAGTTAAAGAAATTAACAACTATTTTAGCCATTATTTTCTTTATCGTTGTTTTGGCGGCATTTATTATTTTGTTATTTATTTCCTAATAAGATAATCAAAGGCGGAGTTTTCCGCCTGTTTTCTTTATGCTAACTTTTCTCATTACTGTAGGGTAAAAGAGGCAACAAAACCTATTAAGGTTCGG
>JAFWGH010000045.1 GCA_017512465.1 Clostridia bacterium | reverse complement strand
TGAATTGGATGTTCAAAAAAAGCCGCTGTAAGCGGCTCAACCGCTTTGTACCTCCCCTTGATGAGGGGAGGTGGGCGCGTTTACAGCGCTCGGAGGGGTAGAAAAGTTGGACAAAATCAGTGTAAACTTTTTAATCCATGTACCTCGACAAATCCTTATTTGTTGTTTACCGCCTCAAGGCGGTATATCGGCTGGCCGAGTGCCGTGAAGCGGCTTTCATACTCGGTCATAATGTTTTCTTCCGCCCATGCACTGTGATGCAAATCGCGGGTAATATTTTTGAGCTCCCAGCCGCATTGTTGGAACTGCGCGAGGGAAAAATCAAAAAAATCTTCATTATCCGTTTTTTGGTGTATTTCTTTATCTCCCGCCAAAATCACCCGATAGCGCTTTAAAAAGTTTTCATGTGTTAAGCGGTGCTTGGTATAGCGGCGCTTGGGGAAGGGGCAGGAAAAGTTTAAATAGATTCTGTCTACTTCGTTTTCATGGAAGATATCTAACAAATTTTCGGCGTTAACCACCAAAAAGCGCACGTTGTTTAACTCCGCTTCCATAATTTTTTCCATTGCCGAAACAGCGACATTTGCCACCATTTCGATTGCCACGAAATTGGTTTCGGGATGCCTTGCGGCGATAGCTGCAGTAAAGGCGCCTTTGCCGCAGCCGATTTCCAAATGCAGCGGATGGTCGTTGCCAAACACCGCCTTCCAATCTATCGGCGCACCCTCCCAGGGCACATTCACACGCGCGCAGGCGGCAAGCCTGGGTTCTAAATTTTTCTTCTTGCGCATTCTCATAATGTATATAATGATATAATAAAAATAAGCTTTTTTCAATAGTTTACGAAATATTCATAAATTTTCGGTTGATTAATTGGCTGTGATTTTATATAATATACAAGTAAAAAAAGAATCAGGAGAGATTTTTATGAAAAAAATTACAGCCGAAACGACTTCTTTATTGAGTATTATTTTGCTTGCCGTGATTTCCATTTTCGCCGTCGGGCAGCTCATTTTTTGTTTGATTTCCGCCTCCACGGTGTTGGAATGGTTAAAAGCGGCGCATGTTTCGTTTTATTCCGCATCCACCGCGGTGACCCCGGCTTTCACAAAATATGTAATGAATCAGTCGTTTTTAAATCTGTTTACCGAAACCTATATCCGTGTGATGAGCATGTATATTTTTGTGCTGTGTGTTCCGGTCGCCTATGCGCTTTTAAACATCTTCTTTATCTCTCAAAACGGGCGTTCGGATAAGCCGTTTCGCTCTTCCACCGGCGCATGTCTGCGCATAATTTCCATTTCCTTTATCGTCGAATTTTTGGCGGCGACCTTACTCTATTCTGTTTTAAAATTTGTGATGCGCACACTGCCGTTTTACTTTATGTATACCATGATTGCAGTCGCTGTGTATTCGCTTGTAATCATCGTTTTTTCCCTTACCATCAGCGGTTTGATTAACCGCATGGGCGATTTGCGCAATGAGCATGCAAAAAAGGTGAAGCGCGAAAAATACAAAAGAGCAGCCGCCGCGGCAAGTGATGCCGTTTTGCCGGATGCCGACAATGTGAAAGCTGTCGAGCCGCTGCCGGAGCGCGAGCAATCCGAGCCGGTCAAAAAGTTTAAAGCATCTACCGATTTTGATGATGTGCTCGATTCGATTGACAAGTAAAAAATTCTATATTAAAAAACAAAAAATCGCTGATTTTAAATCGGCGATTTTTTGTTTTTGTCGGCTTCTGTGTGCCGCCTCTAAGGAGACTTTCAATGGGGCATAAAGGGATGAAAAAGCCGGCAAAAAGGGAGCTGAAAAGGGCAAAAAACGTGAGCCGTTCTCATGCTTTCGGAGCACAAAAATATGCCGCGGTGAGCAAAGGTGAGTCCCCGTAACGAAGGTTAGCCCTCAAATCGCATCTTTTTCGCCATAATTGCATTAAAATAGTCGCTTAGGCGTCAGCCTTAAGCGACTATTTTGCTTTATTCTGACAAAAAAACTGCCGATTTTAGGGTGCATAGCAGTTTTTGCTAAGTAGTTTTATTCGAATAAGGGAGAAAATTTTTCTTGCATACTTGCTGTATTCAAGGGAAATTTTATCACTTAGACGGATGAAAATACAACGCAAAAACCAAACTTCGTTACGGGGACTCACCTAAGCCGCGGCGCGCTCTTTTTTTGCACTTATAATTGGCAAAAAATGTCAGTTACTCGTATGTTTTCATTTTCAAAACAGGGTGAAAAAACCTTGTATTTATACCGTTTTTTCACCTTCTCCGGAGCGGCGGGCGGTGTGCATCTTTTGGTGACATGAATAAAAAGTATTGTGTTTTGGTATTGCGGTATAGGTTTCAGCGCTTTCGGGGAACATCCTGCACGGCGTTTTTGGTGGTTTTTATACAATTTTAACAATAATATTTTTAATTTTTTTGCGAAATGCCACTATATTTTTTTAAATTTTTCCTTTATAATATAAGAAAATAGTATAACTATAATTATGCGATTCCTATCGTTTCTCGCACAGGCTTTCACAAAAAGCACCTGTCGCTGTCTTTTCGGCGTGCAGGGAAAGAGAAACACATTTAATTTGTCGTTATTTTTTTGGCGATAGTTCTTCAGGTACCGTGCCAAAGCGCCCACTTTGGCGGGTACGGGGAATCGAATCCTAATATTTCCATTAGGATTGGATTCCTTGTACCCTAAGGTACGTGGTCAGCTGAAAGAGATTGTCATATAAAAATAATAAAAAATTTAATTTTTTGAAAGGACTTAAATATGAAAAATACGAAAAAGATTTTAGCAGTTGTTTTATCTGTTATGCTTTTGATTTCAGTAATGCCGTTTGCGGCTTTTGCAGCAACAGGCGTTGCAAACGGTGCCGAGCTCAAGGCGGCTATCGCAGCTGCTCAATCCGGCGATGTCATTGAATTTACCGCAGATGTAACAGAGTACCCCGCAACATCAAGCGGCGCACTTGTGATTCCGGTAGACGGCAAGGATATCACCATCGACCTCAAAGGTCACACCCAGTATATCCGCGTTAGCGGTGAAACCACTGTTTCTTATCCCACCGATTTATTCGTGCTTAAGAACGGCGCAAAGCTTACCGTTACCGACACTGAAGGCGGCGGCGCTATCTATGCAACCTACGGCGCAAACTCTTCCGCTTACATTTTCAATGTGCTCGATTCTTCCGAGCTCGTTATCAACGGCGGTCAGTTCGTGATGGACAAAGCAAACCGCGGCGGTGTTATCGTTTACCAGAACTCTGCAGACGCCAGCACCACCATTAACGGCGGTACGTTCCAAACCGTGATTGACCCGAACGCTACAAGAAACTATCGTAACTACATTGTGAACGACACCCGCGGTGAAGTGGAAATCAACGGCGGTACCTTCACAACCGCTCAGAATTTTGACTATGTTATCTCCGAAGGTAACACCACCGATACCAAACTTACCATTAACAACGGTGAGTTCAACGGCAACATGTCACTCGATGTTTCCAAGGCTGATACCACCCTCAACGGCGGTACCTATTTAACTCTTGCAGGTGAGCCGAACACCGCTGTTACCGAGTATCTTCCGGATGGTCAGGTTATTGACGATAGCGGTGAAATCGTTGCAACAGAAGCAACAACCGTTGCAAGAATCGGCAGTGCGCAATATGATTCTCTTGAAGCAGCAGTTGCAGCAGCACAGGATGGTAACACCATCACCCTTATCAAAAACTGCGGCGGCAACGGCATTCAAGTTGTAGCAGACAGATTCACCAGTGGTTTAACCATTGACTTTAACGGTTACACCTACACAATGGATGGCGAATTGGTTGGTTCCCCCGGAACAAAGACCCAAGCTTTCCAACTTCAAAAAGGCAACAAAATCACTTTCAAGAACGGTACTATTTACAGTGAAAAGGCAAAGATGCTCGTTCAAAACTATGCAAACCTTACCCTTTCCAAGATGGTATTGACTCTTGACAATCCGAACTACACGGAAGGTTATACCCTTAGCACCAACAACGGTTCTACTTCTATTTCAAGCACCACTATCAATGCGAACCCCGCAGGCGGCGTTGCATTTGATGTTTGCACCGGTTGGGGCGGCTATGCAGCCAACACCGTAACCGTATCCGGCAGCTCCGTTATCAACGGTAATGTTGAGATTTCCGATTGGGGTCAGGAAGGCGCTCAGGCTACTTTGAACCTCAATGCAGGCACACTTACCGGTGAAATTATCACCGAACAGGGCGCTGAAGAAGTTGCAGTTGTTAAGAAGACCGCGTTTGTTGCCAACACTACGCCGGAAGGCTATGAGTGGGTTGAGGCTGCTGATGGCAAGAGTGCTACTCTTGTAAAAATCCCCGAGCCGCCCACCGCAACCGTAACACAACTTCCTTTGGCACAAATTACCAATGTTGCTACTACCGACGGTAAGACCATCACCTTCGATAAGGGCTACAAGTTTGTGGCACAGGATGACGCTGAATCCGTACAGGAGAGCGCCTACAAGACCTACTCTGCAGATTATGTCATTATATCCGATACTGCCCTTCCCGCAGGTTCCGTAACTCTCGGCGGTCAGTATGATTTCGATGGTGAGAATACTCCGTGGGTAACATTAACTTCTACTGATGATATCCCGGCAAATACCGAAATCAGACTTCTCCAAACCCTTCGTCAAGAAGAGGTCGTCTACACTTATGAAGACATTTGCACCCTTGTTAGAGAGTTCAAGTGTGCCGTTAAGACCAATGATGCTTCCGTAGCAGGTGCAGATATCACGGTAGAACTTCGCATTTACGAAACCGAGTATAATCCCGAAACAGGCTTATATGAAGAAACAGGCACAGAGCCGATTGCAATTGATGATGTTGTATACGAACTCGAAACCCCGAAAGTAGCTCAAATCGGTAATGTCAGATATGAGACTCTTGAAGCAGCATTTGCTGCAGCAAAAGATGGCGACACCATCACTTTGCTTGATGATTGCGCAGGCAATGGTATCAAAGTGCTTCAGGGCAAGTTCAATAACCAAGGCTTGACTGTTGACTTTGCAGGCCACACCTACACAGTTGATGGCACCACAGTTGGTTCCACCGGTACCGAGACTCAAGGCTTCCAGCTTCTTAAGGACAACAACATTACCTTCCAAAACGGTAAGATTTATGGTGATTCCAACGCAACCACCTCTCTTATGTTCTTAATCCAAAACTATTCCAACCTTACTTTGGATAACATGGAATTAGAATTGATTGGTCGTTACTACAACCAGTACACCTTGTCCAACAACAATGGTAACATTGTGATTGATGATTCCATCATCAATGCTCCTGATTATTCATGGGCAGGTCTTGAGCCCTCTGATGCAGGTTCCTTCGCATTTGATGTTTGCAGATTTTCTTCTTATCCGTCTGTCAGCGTTACTGTAACCGGTAACTCCGTAATCAACGGTGACATTCAGATGGATGCAGGCAACGGCGATGCAAAAGATGGCATGAAGCTCAATCTTGTATCCGGCACCATGAATGGTGACATCGTCCTTACCGAGGACGCTGAGACCGCTATCGCAGCTGCTCCCGAAAAGGCAGAAGCTAAGAAGGCAGCTACCTTCGCAGTAGATGCTCCGGAAGGCTACGAGTGGAATGAAGAAGGCGTTCTTGTTCCGGTAGCAGAACCGGATAACGGTCAATCCATCACCTTAACAGATGGTATTGAATCCAATGTTTATCTGGATGCTGATGCTTATGGCGTAGATGAAGACGAAGCTATTGTTAAGGTTACTTACAATAAGAACTCTGACATTAACAACACCGAAGTTCAGCTTGGCACAGATACATACGCACTTAAGGATTTGACTAAGTATGTTGATCCGCAGAGTCCGTGGAACGGCAACTATATAATTGCACAGTCTCAGGCTCCGGCTCAGATGCATGAAGATATCATTGTTGA
>JAFWGH010000044.1 GCA_017512465.1 Clostridia bacterium | reverse complement strand
CTTTTCTACCCCTCCGAGCGCTGTAAACGCGCCCACCTCCCCTCATCAAGGGGAGGTAGAAAGCGGTTGAGCCGCTTACAGCGGCTTTTTTTGAACATCCAATTCACTCTTACTCTTTGTTTGCTCCGCAAACCCGACAAATACAAAGATTATTGTATTTACTTGGATTTTATTCACTTTTTTTTAGTTAGGCGAGCGAAGCGAGCAAAACCACCGCAGTTGGTTCGTTGTTCAATTTAACCGCTTTATATCGCCCCTTGATGAGGGGAGATGTCACGAAGTGACAGAGGGGTAGACCTGTAACGAACAAAACTTTGGTGGTTTCGAGCAAAGACCTCGACAAATCCTTATTATGCCTTATGCCCGCCGATTTGCCGGTTGCGTTCGATAGCGGTGGCGCCTTCTTCTAAGTTCATGCCTTTGAGAATGGCATTTTTGCCAAACTTTTTTTGAATGTCAATCATCGTGTGCTGCAAATTTTTTTCTTTATTGAGTGCCTTATCTTCGGCTTCTTTTTCCTGCGCTTTTTGTGCGGCATCATCAAAAAGGTTTAGTTGCTCACCCTCCGGCGCGGCTGCTTTGGCTTCTTCATCCGTGAGCAAATGGTTAACCACTACATACATTCTGCGCACTAACAGGTTTTCATCCACTATGCGCTCAAACAAGCGCTCCATTGCCGCCATAATGAGCTTGGTGGAGGAAGTGTATCTGCCGATATTTTCGGTGCTGTGCGCCATCTTCGGCACCTTTCTGCCGTAGCGGTCGGTTTTGACTTCGCCGGTATAGTTTCTGCCGTCTGTCAAATTATCGATATCATAGCCGACAGTCAGCTCCACCTGGTCGGTTACAAAGCCTTTTTCCACGATATTGAGCACCACTCGCTCGGTCATTTCCTTGACAACAAGCTTTGCTTTTTTGAAGGAATACGGCTCTTTAAGCACCTGCCCTTCGCTGATGGATTTGGTTTCCGGTTTATACGCCTTAATTTCGGCAATCGTGCACGGCTCCCAACCCCAGGCATGGTCGATAATCAGCTCGGCATTGATGCCGAATTCTTTATATAAAATATCCTCATTATTAACCGAGCAGCGGGCAATATCGCCCATGGTGTCAATACCCAATCGCTTTAAGCGCTTGGCAATGCCGCTGCCAATGCGCCAAAAATCGGTAATCGGTGTGTGCGCCCAAAGCTGTTCGCGGTAGCTCATTTCATTAAGCTCTGCTATGCGCACACCGTCTTTATCTGCGGGAATATGCTTTGCTACAATATCCATGGCGATTTTGCAAAGGTAAAGATTGGTGCCGATACCGGCAGTCGCCGTGATGCCTGTTTCGGACAGTACATCCTCAATCATGGTTCTTGCCAATTCATGGGCGGTTTTGTTATATAGCTTTAAATAGTTTGTCACATCAATAAATACTTCATCTATCGAGTACACATGAATATCATCGGCAGCGACATACTTGAGATACACCTTGTAGATTTGAGAGCTGATTTTCTCATACAGAAGCATCTGCGGCGGTGCTGCAATGAAATCAATTTTTAATGCAGGATTTTTTTTGAGCTCTCTGTAATCGTAAGAAGCACCGGAAAATTGCTTTCCTCTCAGCTCCTGCCGGCGCAGTGCATTCACATGCTCCACTCTTTGCTCCACCTCAAACAGGCGCGGCCTGCCGGGGATGCCGAGGGTTTTCAGTGCGGGGGATACAGCTAAGCAAATGGTTTTAGATGTTCTGCTTTTATCAGCCACAACCAGGTTGGTGGTTAAGGGGTCAAGACCGCGCTGCATGCACTCAACGGAGGCATAGAATGACTTTAAATCAATCGCAAGATACTGTTTTTGTTGCAAAATGCCACCTCCGTTATTAGAACATTTGTTCGATTCTATTGTATCACATTTTTTTCTCTTGTCAAGGGGACGGTTAGCGTGAAAGTATCTTTCACGCAGTGATGTTTGGCTTCGCCAAATGATGTTACCTGCGGTAGTGATGCCGCTTACGCGCGTCCAAACAAATTTCGCAAGTGACAAAGGTTTGCGAGCAGAACCTTTGAAGATTGCTTCATTTGTTTCTCCTTCCCCCAAAAAGTTTGCTTCGCAATACTTTTCGGGGACCCCGTTTTTTGGCAAACATCGCATCACTGTAGCAAGAATTGCTACTACATCATTTCGGCTTTAGCCGATACATCACAAAGCGCTTTGCGCTGACATCATTCTCCGATTTATCAAATTACTGATATGATTTACTTTCATGCGTTGTGGAGCTGACAGGGGACGGTTCTGTGTCTTTCCCTGTAGCTACGCCGAAAAATGAAAAGGTGACAGAGAACCGTTCCCTGTCAGCTTCTGTCACCTTGCAAGGATTTGTTCATATTCGCGAACATGAACAAATGAAAAAATGCGAGGTGCGCCTCGCATTTTTTCATTTAGCATTTTGAATTTAGCATTTTGAATTTAGCATTTTGAATTTAGCATTTTGAATTTAGCATTTTGAAT
>JAFWGH010000043.1 GCA_017512465.1 Clostridia bacterium | reverse complement strand
GCTTAGAAATAATACAGACTCATTCAGAAGAAAAATGTAAATTCACACAAAAAGCCCTATTGTTGTTTTTCGTGGGATTTTAGCCACTTTATCGACACTCTGACCGCCGATAGGGATTTCCTATCGGCAATCATGATTACTGTTCTGCCTTGTCGGCATCTTCTTTCGTTTTATGTATTGTTCCGAAAGGATGCTCGGGCGGGGAATAAACCGAGAGAATTTTGAGCGGGCGCTTACCTATATTTTTTATATTGTGCCATGTGCCCGCCGGCACAATAACCGCATCACCCTGCCGTACAAGGCGCTGCATACCAAGCGCGTTTTTGCTCTCGCCCATCATCGTCAGCCCTGCTCCTTCTTCAATGAGCAGCAACTGGTCGGTACTTTTGTGCTGCTCTAATCCCACTTCACTGCCGGGCGCAATGCTCATAAGCGTAATTTGAAAATATTCTCCTGTCCAAAACGCTGTCCTGAAATTCCGATTCAACCTCGCCTCGCGGTGCGGGCGGAAAATGACCGCTTGCTTGCCATAATCTGTTATTGCCATAGAATGCATCTGTCTGTTCGCCATAACTGCCTCCTCTTGTTTTTAACATTCTATGCAAACAACAGCCCCGATGTTATCCTTGCTGATTGAAAAACCGCAGTAAAGCAAAAATACTTTACTGCAGTCTCATGATATTTCCACCAATATATCCCACTCGCCGTTGCG
Source organism: Clostridia bacterium (assembly GCA_017512465.1). Taxonomy (GTDB): domain Bacteria; phylum Bacillota; class Clostridia; order Oscillospirales; family Acutalibacteraceae; genus RUG714. The sequence continues at coordinate 15,823 of JAFWGH010000043.1, read as the reverse complement.
TTTGCCGTTTTTTCTTCGGATAAAGCCTTTCTCTTGCATTTCTACTGTGCGGGTTTTAACCGTTCTTTCGGACTTTCCTATTTTTGCGGCAAGTTCTTTTTGGGTGATTTTAGGGTTATTTCTCAAAGCATTGATGATTGCAATTTCTTCCAAAGTGCAATTTTTGCACTTTGGAGCCATACTATTTGCACTTTGGGTTGCACTTTCAAAATCAATATGCAAAAATCTGTTTTTGAGTTCGTTGTTGCTGCTAAGCAAAAGGTTTTCAAAAAACAGCTCCAGATATTTGGTTGTAGCAGTAATCCCCTTTTGCAAATTGTTATAATTCGCTCTCACAAGTGCATTTCTGAAATACCAAGAGTTTTCGGCAAAAATATCGTTGCTATACCATTTATTGCAAGCTCAATCAACTATTATTAATAGATGCTGATGACTAGAATAAACAACAAACGCTCCCCTTGTTCAAAACAAGGGGAGTGCATTTATATAAGCCATTGGTAATCCTGTCTGCAATCTAAAATATAGTCAATATAAACGGTATCATCCTTGATTTGATAGAGAACCAAATACCATTTTTCAATAAACATCTTGTGGTATTTATTTTGAGGGATATAGGGTTCATTAAAGAAAGGGAAACGGTTGGGCATCTTTTTTAAATCTTTAATAGCTTTAACAATCTGATTTTTAGTATTTATTGCAGCTTTTTTATCAACATTGGCAATAAATGCAATATGCTCTTTAAGCATATCAGTAGCTTCGGGAGATATAATTATTTTATAATTCTGCATATTATACCTCGTTGATTGCTTTGTCGAGAATACTGTCTAATTCGTCAATTGTACATCCCTTTGCACCGGATTGTCTGTTTTCCTCTACTGCAAGCAATTTTTCGCGCAAAGCAAGCATTTTTTCTCTTCTGGAAAAAGATTCAATATCCATAACAACTAAATCACCTTCACCATTCTTTGTTAAATAAACAGGTTCTCCGGTGTTTTTGCATAATGATGATATCTCATTGTAATTCTGCCTAATAGCTGCGCTTGGTCTTATGTTCATATCATCAGCCCCTTGTAATATTCTAACCATATTGTAATATAATATTACTATTTTGTCAACAGACATAGATATTATTCTTGTTTAGAATTAGGCTATTCTTCACTTATTGAATCTAATAACAAGCCGGCGATATCCGAGTTTTCAATCCGAATCGCATTCTGTGTCTGAGAGGAAAATGCCATATAGTTTATACTTCCATACCAAGCAGTCTTTTGGTCAATGACTGTCAGATTTTCTATCATTTTTTCCTTTTGAATGAGTTTTATCCCATAATTTTTAATCGAGGAATAAAAATCTGTTAAACTCTTTTGTTTGCCCTCAGAATAACTACTTAAACTTTTTGTAATAACCACTACAGTAACACCATTTATTAACTTTTCGGAAAGAATTTGGATTAATGAAGTGAATTTTGATGAGCGAATATAGGAAGTGGCAATAACGATTTCTTTTTGTGCACCACGAATGTCTTCTATATACTTTTCATAATAGTCTGTGCCACTATAGATAATATCGCTGTTTTCCATTCTCGTTGGAGCAGTTTTCACCTTATATCCGATAGAAGCATAACCGCTTAATCTTTTCTGATACATTCTTTCGAACACCGGCACATGAATATCAATATAATCATAGATTTGCACCTCGATTTTTCCGGGGTATTCTCTATGTAATCTTCCTGCATATTGTGCTACCTTGCCCTTCCATGCAATCGGCAACGCTAAAAACAATGTATCTAATCTCGGATAATCAAAACCCTCACCAATATATTTTCCTGTTGCCACAATTACTAACGGTTCATCCGAAGGGATAGTCGATAAGCGTTCCATTTGCTCCCTGCGTTCTTTATTGGAAGGAGTACCATATAGCTCAATTACATTTTCACAAAAATCTTTTATTATTTTAGATAAATAAACAACATGTTCCCTGCGCTCGGTTAATACCAATGGCGTTCTGCCTGCTTCTAAAGCAGTTTTTATATCACCAAGAATGAATACACTTCTGCGTTCATTCTCCGCCAATTTTTGATATGCCGCAGCGATATTATTGTTATCAATTGACAAATCCCGAAACTTGGTAAATCTGGGGATAATAAAATGCTCAAAGTTCCTTTTTTCTGCTTGCGATTTCGCATCCACGCGGTAGCGAATCGGTCCGCATTGCATAAAAATAATCGGGTGATGTCCGTCTTGTCTGGTGGGAGTCGCAGTCAAACCATAAACATATTTAGCGTTTGCATACTTTAAGATTCGTTCAAAATTGACAGCAGAAACATGATGACATTCATCCACAATGATCATTCCATAATCACGAACAATTTCTTTTACATCATCACCATCTGTTGAAGACTGCATTACGGCAATATCCACAACGCCACCGGGATGACTGCTCCCACCTCCTATTGTGCCGATAGGCGACCATTTCCTTTTTCTACCTCTTCCTTTTTGCTCCGGCTCGGTAATATCAATCTCAAAAAATCTTTCAATGCTTTTTGCCACTGCTTCATTAAAGCTTGCGTGTGTACAAGCACTAAAGTGTTTGTTTTCTTTTCACCAATCATATATGCGGCAATCACTGTTTTACCAAACGCAGTGGTTGCTGATAAAACGCCAATATCATTCTCAAGCAAAGAATCTGCCGCAGGTTTTTGCTCTGTTCTCAACACACCGCAAAAAGAAACCGGAATTGAGTTCCCTTTATTGGTTTCATCTTTCATTATATACTGAATATTAGAATTATCTAACAATTCAACCAAAGGCTGCCGACAACCACGTGGCACAGCTATGTAATCGTCAGAAAATTCCGCAGTTGAAATCACTCTTGGTTTATTATAAATAGGCAAGCGCATTGCCTGCGCCTTATAAAAATCCGGATTTTTAAATGCCGCAAGCCGTTTGATTGAGTTTTGTAAATTTGCCGATAATTGTTTTCTTGGAACAAACAACATATTTGCCTCAACAATTACTAACTCACCGGCGCAATCCATTGCAGTAACAGTTGGTTTTTCTTTTGTTTTCCAAGGCATTTCATCGGAAACAGACATTAATTCGCCCATTTCATTTTTTCGTGATGCTAAAAATGCTTCTATCTTGTCTTTCGGAATCCTGTCAATGCAATCCAGAAACGCCCAACAATCTTCATATTCTTTAAATTCTTTGTTTACAAAAACACTACTGCCATTCTTGCGGGCCTGCCCCTGCAACGGCAAAGCAATCAGGTTCCCAAATCCGCCTTTAGGCATTGTATCCTGATTCGGAAACATTCTGTCATAGGATTGAAAAGACAAATGTGTGCTTTCCTTCATAGTTTCCGTTAACATAGTACTCCCCAGTTTTCTCGCATCCGATGCAGATGTTGCTTCATCAAAAAACAGCCACAAATGTGCCCCGTTACCGGAGCGAGAAATCTCTATATAAGATGAAAATTCATAGTTCTCGCAAGTTCTTTGCACTGCCAGAACTTCCTCTTTAAAGTTTTCTTCATCAAAATCGAAAACTAAAAACAGACAGGTTTCATCCTTTAGCATAGGATAAACGCCAACAACATCGCGGCAGTAGTAATCCTTGCCGGCAAGATGGCGATAGATATCGTTATCTGTTAATTGTGCTAACTTTCGGTTGGGACATTCATTACATTTGTATTTCTTTTTATCACAAACTCCATCCACCCATTCATTTTCACAAACAGGCTGATAACCGCCTCTTTTGAGAGATTGACTATACCAACGGCGCGCAAAAACATCCTCTCGCCCTTTGAATAGAGAACGAAATAGTTTAATTTTTTCCTCAGGTGAGCTGAATTTATTGATACCGTTTACATTTTTCGCTATTTCTTTTTCTTCAATCGGTAAACCGAGTTGTTGTTTGAGATGTCGGTTCTCGGCTTTTAGCCGCTCATTCTCGTTCAATATCCGGTTATACTTTTCTAACAATTCATTATAACTTATCATAACGTGTCTTATTTATTGTTCACCTACTTCTTCGGAAAAGAAATATGGATGGTCGACCATAAAACGCTTCAGTATTTTTCTGATACTTTCTTTTTCGTCTTGAGTACTTTTTTTAAAGACTTCTTCTAAGTAATACTCTAACTCGTTTTCTATCTCATATAAACCGCAATCATAATCTTCATATTCAAGGTGAGCCAAATCCTCGGCACAATGCAATATAAAATCAAATGTTTCCATGTGCCCTATATCCTCAAAAAAAGTATCTAATGCGGGGTATATAAACTCTCCTAATTTGTCACGAAAACGATATGCGTTTTGATAATTGATACTTCCATTGGCATAGGTATTATTCTTTATAATTAAATCAAATTGTTTATACATCTTTTTAATTAACTGTTCTTTTGCTTTTTCAGAACTCCCGCTTAATGCCTTTAAAATAAAGTCGTCATCTGCATATTGTATTATCATATCGACCAATTCTTTTTTACTTCTCTTATCGAGTGTTAAATAGAACTCTGCTTTCATCATTTCCACTTCATTGACAAGGCTTTGCTCTTCTATCGCTTCTAATTCATATAACATCGCCGCCATATGCTTACAGTGTTTTCCGTCTGCTGCAAAAGGGCAATCGCAATACATCTCTTTAACTTTCTCTTTACTTATTTTGATTTGAACATGATAGCCCTCTGAACCATGAACCGTTGCCATATAAGTACCTCTATTTTTCGTGATACAATCGACAGCATCATCACAAAAATACTCATATCCTCTTTCCAAAATGTGCGGTTTAAAGAGTTGTTTCCAGTCGTTCATTTTCCACCTCATACTCTTAATTAATTCGTAGTATCGTTTTCTTAACGAAATCTCATTTTTGGCAAAAGTGTTTCACTAATGCTTGCAATTCTTCACTAAAATCGCTCAAATCATCAAGTGTTATTGCATTTTCATTCACCAAACAGGCAAGGTTAAGAAACAGATTGCTTCGCGTTGCTTCCAACAAAACGCCTTTTTTCTTTTTATCCAATCGGATACGCTTTTCTAAATTCCAAAATTTATCTGCTGCTGATTTGTCGGACTGTAAAAGTTCAATATACTCTTCCTCCAACCTTGCCATATAGTTTTCTTGCCAGACAGGGACTTTGGCTTTAAATAACTTCCAATCTTTTTCTGAAAAGTTCATTTCTCTACTCCTTTTTAATCTATTATAGTATCAACCTATTATCATCACCTGTTAGGGTTCTCCAACAAGTCCTCTATTTGACAACCGAGAATAACGGATAACTTGTATAAAGTTTGCCCTTGGGCTTTATCAATATCATTGCCCCTTTGCTCATACATTTGAATGGAGCGTAAACTGACGCCGGATAGTTTTGCCAGTTCACTTTGTGACAGCCCTCTTGCCTCTCTAATTCTTTTGAGTTTTGTTTCAAGCAAAACAACTTGCATTTTTTCATCCATCGCTTCACGAAACTGTGCAACATCCATTTCATGATACAAAGGGTACATCTTCACAATGTCACTCATTTTAACTCGTTCAAAAATATCCGAAAAGCGATAAGAACTATACCACTGATAATCGGCAAGCGCCCAACCTGCCCAGTATTCAGCAGATTTATTGGTCGGTTGTGAAGCATGCCTTCCGATAATATCATCCGGGTATGCATAGCGAATCACCATTTCGGCGAGTTCAATGCCGGATACGCCGGAAATAAATGCAGCATTGCCTGTTTCAAACTGTTTGGAATAACCTGACATAACAAATAACTCGGCTATCCAATCGGTATCAAATCCGCAATCATTTATGGCATAATCAAACATGAATGCAAGCGTTTTTTGCGCATCAGTCCGATACAATTCGTTGTATGCGTTCATCATCGTTACTCATCTCCTGTCTGATAATATCAAGAACAAATATCTCCCGACTTAAATCAAGTTTGCCGCGCGCGGAAGAATTGCGATATTTTTTAAATTCTTCTCTTGCCTTATCATCTCTCGCTTTAAACTTCGGATGATATATTATTCTGTCAGCCGTCTGTGCATCTATAAACCGGATGTTCTTAAATGCTTTCGGAGAAACAAGTGCAATCTGTTCACCGAGATTGCCGCGTCTTAACGCCTTGTTTAACATACTTAAAGGCAGTGTATTACTAATGAATGATTCTGCAAAGGAGAAATAAGAATCATCTGCACGGTAACCGATAATAACATCATATTCCGCCACATCAATTAAAAAGTTATTTATCAAATAATCCTTTGCTTGACGCTGAATCTCATTATCAAGCGTAAATGTTCTATTCTGTAAAAGCAGTGCAATCCAGTTTAGAATGGAATAACCGTTTGCATTCAGGTTTAGCACCTTTAAGTCGATTGTATCCAACTCATATTCATTCACGAAACCTTCTTTACCGGATTTACACGCCCACTCTTTGGCAAGTTCCAAATCTTCTGTACAATAAAATCCCTGGCCGTAATCGTTATATTTCTTTCCCTTTTTCAGTTCCGGATGCTTAATAATATGATCCGAACCGTGATAGATTATCAGTTTACTCATGATACACCTCTATATCATTGTGATGTTACAATTAAACTATATCATTGTAATGATAGTTTGTCAAGATTTTGTTGGATTATGTTTAAGCATTTATTGTAAAAAACTATAAATTACAGTATTATAGTTTAGTATTAAATTTGTGAAGGAAAAGACTATGAACACCGAACCGATTAAACATCATTATATACCTCAATTTCTTTTAAAAAACTTTTGCTTAGATGATAAAGGGCATATATACTTTTATCACAAAGCAAGTAAACAAATAGGTGTAAAAACAACTAAAGATGTTTTTATGACATATCGACTTTATGAGGATACCATTAATAATCCTAATGATTTAATGAAAATCGAAAAAGACTTCTCAAAATACGAAAATGAAGCATCACAAGTGATTAAATCATTTTTAACTGCTTCAAATGAAATTACAATTTCAAATAAAAAAGCGGAAATGTTAAAACTATTTGTTGCTATCATGCGCTTGCGTTCCAATATGTCAAGTAATTTTTTTAAGCATGAATTATCCGAAGAATCAAAAGAGTTTTATAGTAAATACCAGCCTGACGGTAATTTTGATGACTTTTGGAAACGAAACCTCGGGCACATTCTAACTTGCCGTTCTTGGGATGAAGTTTGGGAAAATGACCGAATTGATTTGCCTTTTCAAAAATTTATGAAAAGAGATGCTTATGGTGTTGCCGGTATGGATTTTCTCATTGTAGAAACAAGAGGAAAAACCGATTTTGTATTAAGTGATTCGTACCCCACAGTTATCTACGAGCAAATAACTATAAAGAATAAAAGTTTTGAAATACCTATGTTTGACTTTTTACCTCTTTCACCGAACAGATTATTAATGTTTATTTCAAAAAGTGCCCAACTTTCAAATAAAAGTGTCACACATTTTGACCTCGACTTTCTAAAGCCCCCAAAAAAGAAAAATGAGACAGATGATGTAATTATTAAAGTAAAAAAAATATATGAGAAGGATGTTAATTATATCAATGGTGAGATGACTGTAAACAATACCGAAGGTTTCATTTTTAAAGATAGAGCACGACTCGGTTTATTGTTACAACTATAACATAATCAACAGGGAGTGAAGCGATTGCTTCACTCCCATATAATTTTATATACCTGCATACCTTTCTGCTGCTTTTAAAATATTTTCCCTGCACTTTTCGGCAAGGGCGGGCGGATAGGTCACGGTCACTTGTGTGGCAAACTGCATCGCCCACAGCTCCATATCTTTTTCGGACACGCGCACCGCAACTCTGATGGAATCTTCCGTCTCTTCCCTAATAGTGAAATCCTTGCCGAAGTAATCCACAATATCATTGATGATATACTTCTCTGCCACGAACTCGGCGCTGACCGCCTCATCCGCAAACATATAGAAGTGCTCTTTCATTTGCTTGCTGAGATCCAAGCCGTTCTTGACAACTTCCTGCACGGGCTTTGCCTTGCTTTCAAACATTTGAATATCGGAGATTCTATCCAAACGGTAGTAGGAGAGCCTATCATACTTATCATAATTGCAAATGAGGTAGTATCTGCCGTTTTTGGCAACAATCTGGTAAGGGTTGATGATATATTCCCTATCCTTCCCCTCCGCATTTTTGCGGTGGTGGAGCTTTTTATCCGTACCGAAGGAATCATAGTGGAATTTGACCTGCTTGCCGCTGCTGATGGCTTTATCCAATTCCTCAATCGTGAAAAACAGCTTATTCACGCCGCCTTTACTGCCGCCTGCGGCTACCACATGCTTCATGCGGCTTTTGAAATAGACACTCGACAGCCCTTCTAATTTCTCAATCAAGCGCTTTTTGTCGCCCTGCGGGAGATGCTCGGAAAAGACGATGGAATCAATCAGCAAGCGTAGCTCGGAGTCGGTAAACTCGCGCCGAATAAAAAAGTCGGTTAAAATGCGGTTTTCTTCATATTCGCCGGTCTTTTTATTAAGAGTGACTCTCGGCTCGCTCTCGTAGTAGTCGATGTCATAGCCAAACTCCTCAAGATTCATCAGGTTGCGCTTTACCGCTTTGCGGTCAACATCCATATTATATTGAGTTTTGAGCTTTTGCTGAATCTCTTTTTGGGTAAGCCGATGCCCTCATCGGTATACTTGTTAAGAATATCCAGAATATTCATAATGATTAACTTTTTGGGAAGCTTTGCACTTGTCATTTTTCTCACCTCGCTAAAGTTGTTGAGAGTTAAACCCTAATTGCCTCTCAACAACTTATATTATATACGGATTGCAAGCGGTTTTCAAGAGGGTTATGGGTTGTTTTTAATACATAATACGGATTACAGAATTATGCTTTAATTATTCGAGTTGTTGTCACCATTATTGCCATCATTATTATCATTGTCCTGTTTCTTCCCTTTGCCGCCAAACAAAGCGCCTAAAACAGTAATGATAATAAACAGCAATCCAATAATGGAGTAAATATTGAAGCCTTCACTCATAACTAATATAATACAAATCACTACTAATACTGCCGATAATATGCCTATCAATGCTTTCATTTTGTTTTCCTCCTTACCAAACCTCAATCGCAGAGCCGAAATGCTTATCTGTAATTGACCTTGTCATTTTGATTTTTTCGTTCTTATCGTCTGCAAAGTCGCAGACAATAATATTCACAGCCGGGTTGCGGCACAGCTCCCCATCAATCACAAAGTCCGTGTGAATCACAGTATTGTAAGCATAAATATCGTCATACTCCGTTTGCAAAAAAATGGAAATATCATTGCGCTCGGCACAGTTGGCAAGCAGTTTGAAGTGGCGCATATCCTCTTTGCCGCGCGAGATATGATCGTCATCGGCGCTTTTGCAAAGGTCGCAGTAGCGCTCAATAAAGACCGCTTCAACATCTTCTCTGCCGTCAAGAAAAGCGACAACATCCCGGATACTGCGGCAACTGTTTTCTATGTAAAGGTTTCTGCCTTTATACCCTTTCATAGAATCAGCAAGCGCCGCCTTTTCTTCCTCGCTCATTTCGGGCGAGGTTCTTGCTTTAATTTCCGCCGCAAGTGCCTTTTCCACAAACTCCGCCAACGGCTTTTGGGTGAAAATAAGCATTTTTTTCTCGCTTCTCTCGCTAATGCCTTTGGAAAAATTCAACAGCTTGAGGTGTACATCAAAACAAAGTGACAGGTTGAAAGCAAAAAAAGTGCTTAGCTTCCCTTTTTCCAAAAATGCGAACCTGTCCGCATCTTCATCGCCTGTCTGCACCGGGCGCGGTGTGGTATCAATATACGCCCTTTGGTACTCGTTAAAAATAATGTCATGAAATTTTTTCATTGGTTTTCCTCCTATTATTTATATAACGATTTTATTGTAAATGATTAGATGGCATAAAAATGGCACACAGGCAATGCGGAGCATTGCAATGAAATCTGCCTTTGGCAGATGAAATTCAAACTGCGTTTGAGTGAAGGGCGACACATTCACGCTTGATTAAAAATACTGCAAAAGGATAGAAAAAAACCACGGATGTCTCCGTGGAATAGTACAAATTCGATCACTCTTTGTTATTGCATACTATTTAAAATACGAACGGTAACGGCATCCGCTTGCCCGTGAAAGAATTTATCGATAACCTGCTTAAAAATGCCCTCATTCAGTTGGTAGCGTACACTGACTGCATCAAACAATGTCATACTCGAACGCAGTTTTTGTGCATCCGTATGCCCGAAAATGCTGACGGGGTCATCGGTCGACAAAGCTAAAAGCGCATTGCATATGTTCACCAAATTATCGTGCAGATAGGTGTTTTTCAGGTATTCATACGCTTCATCGGGGCTTTGAATCGCGTAATAAACAGAGGTTTGGCTGAAGCCGAGCCCCTTGATCTGCGGAAAGATATACCACATCCAATGCTCGCGTTTTTGCCCGCGCTGTACCTCTGCCAACGCCGTAGCATAATTCCTTTGTTGCGCATCAATAAAGCGCTGTAAGTCATAATGCATTTTATCACTCCTTTTTTTATAACTTAAACTCTTTGAAATCATCAAGACGCAAGAGGATTGGCTCATTGTCATAGCCGACGCCGGTGTCGATACACGCCCAAGTATCGGTTTTGATGATTTTGCCGGTGTATTCCTCGCTGAAAAGGAGTGTGGGCGTATGCCCGAAGATGGTATAGACATCTTCATAATAGCGCTCGTTAATGGTCGGGCGGTGCCAGATAAGGTCATCCGCCGTGTAGTCCTCTATCACCTTATCGGGTGCGAAGTTGCCGAGCCCTGCGTGGGTGAGCAAAAACTCCCTGCCGCCGGCGCTGACACGCTCATACAGCGGCAAGTCGCGGAGGAAGTCAAGGATATCCGCCACAGCTGCGGGGTTTTCTTTGTTGAGTTTGCCGAGTTCACGCACGGTAATGTCGCCGCCGTTTGCCGTCCACTCGGCGAAGAGCCCCATTTTTTCGGCATCCATCGCCGCGATGCTTTCCTCGGTCACTTCATCAAAGAGGAAGGCGCAGGAAAGCAGCGCCGCCTCGTGGTTGCCGAGGAGCATTTGAATATTGTATTGGTACATCAGCCACTTCAGCATTTCTATGCCGCCGTCACCATTGCGGTCGATGACATCGCCGAGGATGTACAAGTAGTCATCCTCGCCGAACCCGGCTTTCGCCAACAGCTTTTTGAATTTTTCAAGCGGGTAACCGTGCAGGTCAGAGATTGTGTAGGTCATATTATCACCTTTTTTATTATACATCAATTATTGCCTGTTGTAAATCTTCATAATGCTTCTGCTATTTTATCTAATGAACCGCCATGCTTTAAAAATCTATCAAATCAACCGCGTTTTCCTACTGATAATTATAAACTTCAATTCCATACTCTTTCATTTTTTCGCAGAGCATGTTTGCCGATTTCTGCCCCATTTTATCATTATCAAAAAACAAGATGAACTTTTTGTTCATTTCTTCAAGGTGTTTTAAAACGTCGTCCGTAAAAGCTTTATCAGGAGTTGCATTTGCAAAGCTGACCACATTATCTTATTTTTCCGTCTGTGCAATCAGCCCATCCATAATCCCTTCAGTTATAATTATTGTATCTGATTTTGTATTAAAATCACCGAAAAAGCCCGTTCCTCTTACAACATAAGTAGGCACTGACGGGTCTTTCTTTAATGTCAGCTCTCCGGTTACGCCTGTAACGTTTCCGTCCATATCCGTAAGCGGGAAAATAACGCGTCGTTCTTCAAGCATTTTAATTGCTTCTTCTTTGTAATTCATAATTACTCCTTTCGTTATCGCTTAAACTTTATCCGTACATATACTTAATAACATAAAAGATGCGCCAAATTCGGCGCATCTTTAGAATTTGCAGCAGCATTTTCAGTTTTTCTATCGGGTAACCATGTAGGTCAGAAATTACATAGGTCATTATAAATACTTTTCCCAGTCAATTGTTTTTTCAAACAATTCTTCATCAATATCCTTTAAATTCCATTTTTCTTTTTTTGAGCCTTTTGCATATATGTAATGCCATACATAATCACTATTATCATATGTGCGATCTTTCTGTGTCCATTCTCCTGTAAACGTTCCTTCTTCAAACGAGTATTTGCTTCTTGCTAAATAAATTTTTGAATGAACACACAGGTATGCCGTTTTATTGTCATATTTTAGAATAAAAATGCATTTGTCGTCGAAAGTGTCAATGTTCTCGGCTTTAACATCAACGATTACAATGTTTTTCTTGGATTTTTCGCTGTAAGTTTTAATGCTGTTTATCAGATATTGATTTCTGATGTATTCCCAAAGGTTTTCCTTTTGATTCAGAAGGATGAGAAGATTGTTTTTATCTTGGTTGTCTGATAATTCATTAAATAATGCTTTGAATACCTCGGCATTTCTATTACTTGATGTCATTATATCTATTACCTCTATAAAATTATTGATTAGTATTTTGAATTCATCGTTATCAACGCCCTTTACGTGCGACTTTAATACTGTTAAGTACCGCTTAATATGTTCGCTGAAAGACTTTCGTTCTATTATGTTTTCAGGCAGACCGTTTTGGCTGGCTTCTGATGGCGGATGTCCGTTTGGAGTCAAATAGTAAATTTTGTCAATTCGTAGGTTTTCTTTTTGTGTATTGTAGTAATCATAATAATCGAATAGTTGCTTGTTTTGGTCCTTTGCCCAAATCTTCACTTCAATCGGGTAAACATATCTGTCATTGTTTATTGTATTATATATTGCAATATCAACACGACGGTTGTCTTTAATTTGTTCTTCGAGAATTATTTCGGCGCCTTTAAGTTCCGTATTGCTTATACCAAAAACCTCTTTGAAGAACAATAACAGCGGGACATTGCCTAATCCATGAAACCCGTCTGGTTCTATTATAGCTTTAATTAAACGACATATAATGACTTCTTTATAGTGAACGCCAAGTAAATAAAGAATGTTATCAGAAGAAAAATTAGTCGGTGATAGTTTTTTATCTTTTAACATTTCAAGTATATTTTTAATTGTACTCTCCATTATTCCATCCTTTTCGATTGTTTTATCTGTAAAGATTATACCTTATTTTTCGTTTCTTGTAAATCATTGTATAATAATCCATTTAACTAATATAATACAAAAAAAGATGCACCGATTATGGTGCATCATGAGCATATTATTTCTTACTTATTTGACCTATACTGTACGCTTTCAAATTTTAACACTCCAATTTTTGCCCAATATCTGCTTAACGCCGTACCGTATGTCCAAATAAATACATCAAATTCTTTAAATGACACTTCTAATTCTAATTTTTTTAATATCATCCTGTAATCATTTACATATTGTTTATAATCTCCCCAATTCTTTTTTCTGTTTTTTTCTGTACTATTGCAGTATTCCGCATAGTATTGATTTAAAAGTGTGACTGATATACTGTCCAAAATTGGATAGGTATCCGGCTTCATAAAACTAAATACTTTAGTTGCAAAAGAATATTCATTTCTCCCCGTTTTTTGTCTACATTTTTCAACAATAAACTCATCTATCTTATTCTCATCCGCCATTGCTTCTAATTCTTCAAATGTAATAAATTTATCCTCAAATATGCCTGAATCAGCGTTGATACGCGTGGAATAAGCATTATTAATACTTTTCAAAAATATGCCTGTTTTATTAGATTCTTTTGCTTTTTTTATTGTTTCTTCATTAATGTGATATTTTTCAAATTCTTCTTTGCTTATTAGTTCAAAAATATCTACTTCATCTAAATTATCAAACAATTTGACTTTTGTAGACTTGACTTCTTCACCTTTCCATAATTTATTATAAAAATCGATTATAGGTTTTGTCGGTTCAATTAATTCAAATAGTCTCTCCATTTTTATACTCCTTTTCCTCAAAAATTGTTTTACCCACAATTTCATTATATACGGATAAATGGCATTTTTCAATTATCTATCCAAATAGCACCGATAGTGCTCGCTGAAATCGTAGCGCAGAAGCGGCACGGTTTCAATGCCGAAAGCGGTTTTGATTGCGGCGATATTCTTCTGCTCAATATGCGGGCTAAGATAGATAACCGACTCGCCTTTTGAATTAACATCCACCCTGCCGCGCGGGTAATAATAAAAGGGCTTATTGCAGGACTTGATGTGCTCCCACAGCAGCTTGTGATTGTAGGTATTGCCGGACTTGGCAATACCTGCTGTTGCCGACTCATCAAAAGGGAATGCGAGCAGTTTGCATTCTATCACCCAAAACACTCCTCGTTTCATTTGCACACCCCCCTAAAACCCTATCGCAACTTGGTTGGTTTTGTAGGTTTTGGCGGCGTTGATGTCAAAATCTGAAGCGGCGAGGGTGGTCATCGTTTCCCTATCTACCGGCTTGCCTCGGTACTCGCCGACAAGGCGCGCCGACTGCTTAATAATTGCCTGCTCGAGCACGTTGCGGACGAATCTGCCGTTGCCGAACTCGGCATTATGACAAGCGATTTCAAAAATGCCTTTGCACTTTTCGATGGCGCCGACTTCAAGGGTATAGCCTCTGTTTTTGCACATCAGTTCCAAAATGGCGCACAGTTCCTCTCCATTATAATCGGGGAAGTCAATGTGGAAAGCAATACGACTGCGCAAGCCCTCATTTTTGGCAAGAAAGCGCTTCATTTTATCGGGATAGCCCGCAAAAATCACGATAACCTCTTCGCGGTAATTCTCCATCATCTGCACAATGGTGTTGATTGCTTCATCACCGTAAAGCCCCTCTTTTTCGACCAAAGAATACGCCTCATCAATAAAGAGAATACCGCCTTTTGCCTCCCGAAACTTCTTTCGTTTGCAAGGATATCATAGACGGATGTATGTGCCATTTTCGGTACATACCAAAAAAGGTACATAAAAATAAGGCAGTGAGGGTGAACTCACTGCCTTGTAACTCATTATTTATCTTTCATTAGAAATCAAAAGACTTGGTTTAACCTTTCACTAACGCTTTTATTTCAACTTTTGGGTGCTCCCGCAAACGATAATTATTAACAAACTCGTTATCTTCTCTCCATTTCTTGACAGCATATCTATTTTTATACTGTTTGCCATTCGTTTCGATTAACATTTGTAAATGATTACTTATTTCATATTTTGTCATTATTTTCATGTCTATTAAATGCGCAAGAATCTTTTGTCGTTGCTGTCTCGAAAGACCTTGTTCCTCATTTACACAATACCCGTATAAACGCAAAGGCGATTTATCTCGGCGGTTAAAAAATCCATTTGAAAAATCTTCAAATAACACATTAAGTTTTAATGGAAAGAAGCCGTACTTCGATAACAGTTTTTCATAATTCTTATATTTCATAAAATACTTTTGACACTCATAACAATACTCACAATACAATTCTATTGATTCATTATCAACTGTTAAAATGCCTCTATAATCGTAAATATGATGTTTTCTTTCACAAGGAGTTGCCCCATTGTATATAGAAACTATCTGCGAAGCATCAATATCAGGGGCTTCAAAATCCATCATTTCTCGTTCTTTAACATGTTTACAAGCATCTTGATATATTTCACGCCTACTTTCCCAATTACTTGGCTTTTTAATTCTCTGAATCATATATGGCTGTCGATTTATTCTAACATTAGAAGTTTTCTGATAGAATGCTCTTAACAACACTCTTGCCCGCCTGGTATCATAAGGAATAATACTTTTTGATTCATCCACTTCATTTAAATCGGTAACAACGCTAAATACTTTCATTCCTCGCTCTCCAGAGAGATAAAATTGATACAATAGGGACTGGCTCTT
>JAFWGH010000004.1 GCA_017512465.1 Clostridia bacterium | reverse complement strand
TATGCTTTAGATGGTTAAAATATTATTTTTTTAAAAAGAAACCGTTCGGTTTTCCGAACGGTCTCAAATGAAATATTAATTTTGCTTATGCTTAGCTGTACATTTGCTGGAGCATTACTGCATCGCAAAGGTCTACATAGCCATCGCCATTCAAATCTGCTGCTTCTAAGAACAAACCTTCTAAGGAGTCTTCATTGAACGCATAATCATACACAAGTGCAAAGTCAGTGGCTTCGGCTTGAGCATCACCGGAAACATCACCCTTAATCACAAATTTGTGTGTTTCATAGATTTCACCGTCTACACCGGAAAGTACCAATTTATAACCGGTACCGATTTTGGAATTAAGTGCCATTTCTCTATTGTCGGTATCATATACCTTTACAACAACAGACTCGGAGTCATTGATAATGGTTACATCATTCATAACCTCTGCAACGGTTTGACCGACTGCTTCGCCATAAATGGTGCTGTCTTCACCTTCAACAAAATCAACATCTTCGCTGCTCGGTGTCAATTTCGGCTTAATCTGCAATGCATTGATAGCAGCCTGTAAATCATTGACTGTTTCTGCAACAACATCGTTTGTTACAGCCTCGGGGTCACCGTAGAGCTGCGGCTCAGCAAGCTTATCGAGCTTAGCGGAAGCATCTGCAATCTTGTCTGCCAAAGCACCGGCTGTTGCCTGGGTGTATTCATCCAAATTGTAAGCAGTAGCATCTGCCAACTTGTCTTCCAGTGCACTGTAATCCACAATCCACTCAAGGTTGTTGACCTTATCAATCAAATTGTCACGGCATGCATTGTACTCTGCTTGAGATGCTAAGAACCAGATGTTATTAATCATGGAGTATGCCGGAACGGAAAGCTCACCTTCACCATCATAAGTCGGATATGCTTCTTCTGTCATAGCGCAAGCCCAGTTGCCCTGTGCAAAGTCACCATAGAGTGCATCCTGCAGCATATACCAGCTATCCTCTGTAAAGTCGGCTTGATTGAGTTTGTAATTGCCGGAGGTGTTATCCAAAATATCATTGTAAACAACTCTCAAACCATTCGGGTCAATGAGCTTATCTCTCAAGCCCTGGAAGTAACCGTATTGGTCAATATCTGCATGGCGAATGCCATCAACATTGTAGAGACCCTTAGTCACTTCATCCTTCACGCGAAGGTCATTGATTGCCTGCCAAAGTGCTACGCAAACTCTGTCAGCCTGTGCCTTGGTGTAATCGGGATCATTGGTAACCTCTACAGCTTCATTGTAAGCGGAAACGAGGTTTGCATACAACTCTTGTGCATAAGTGGAAGCAAAGAGCTCTTCTGTATCCCAGCCGAGACCCATATCATCATCATACGAATTATCAATGATGTTGCCTGCCCAGCCGATACCTTCTGCTAACCACTCAACATCGATATCCAATTTTACAAGTGCCTTTTCAGCATCATTGAGCGACTTGGTAGCGGCATCAATATCTGCCTGGAACAAGGATTGGTTATTCAGAGCAACCTGTGCAGCTGCAGCGGTATCTGCATAATTCTGCCAGGAATCTGCACTGTAAATATCATTACCATCTTCATCAACATGCGCCTTTGCCGCCTGCTTTGCAATAGCCGCTTCAAGTGCAGTGGTATCTACATACCAGTAATACTGATCAATCGAATCGGTATAGTTGGTTGCGGTGCCGACATTAATAGTCTTACTGTTAACAACCGCTTTTCTGTTAAACGGATAGTCCGGATAGGTGCCGTTTGTCAAAACATCGACATTGTAGGAAGCACCGTTTGTCACCTTCATATCAATCTTATCTGCAATCTTAACAGGATTGGTATTATCGGTTCCGCTGTAATAGTAGTGGTTGGTATAAACCACTGCATATCTGACAAGGTTATTGTATGCATTGTTGAGACTTGTCAACGCTGCGCTCACCTGTGAAGCGGTCTTTGTCATGGTACCGAGAACGGTATAAGCCTCTTTAAGAGCACTCTCATAGGCATCCCAACCGCTCTTGTAAGAAGCCTTATTCAAGCCCATTGCGGAAAGAGCTGTTAATCTGTCACGTAACAAGGCTTTGTCATTGTTGTAAACCGTGATATCCCACTTGGGTTCAATGGATTTTGTATCGGAAGACAAGACGCCGAAAATACCGGCGGTTTGACCATAGCCGCGCAATTCCACAGTGATTTTGGAACTTTCCTCAGTCGGAATAGTACCGGTAATGGTCATATCAACTGTTGCCTGTTTGCCTGCCTGTACGGAGAAACCTTCTTTTTTGTCTTTGTCGAATGTGTTTTCAAATGTCTTATTATCTTTGTCGGTACCGAAACCGTTGACAAAGAAAGAACCGCTGTTACTCGATTGCGATACTTTGATTTTGTCAAAGTAAGAGTGGTCACGAATGGTACCGTTATAGAATGCGATTTTTGCATTGACTTCGTCCCATGTTTTATACTTGGAACCGTCAATATATACGGAAGCGGTAACCTCCGGGAAACGGGTATATTCACCGGTCTGTGTTACACTGCCGCTGTTCACGGGAGAAAGTGTTTCCTTTGTATCAACACCCTTTCTAAACAAACCGGATTCTATGCCGCAATCACAGGTCACGGAGGTATAACCCTGCTTAGCGCTCGCAAAGATGTAAGCGGTAGCGGTTTCCGCGGTGGCAGTCGGGTTACCTTCGACATAGTAAGTAATGGTTACGGTAAACACGGCTTCCGCATTGGTAGTACCGGAAATGCCGATGGTGGTAATACCGGATGCCTCCAAACGCGTGTTTTGTGTCCAACCGTCGTAAGTGATACGCACACCATTGTTTTCAATTTTACTCAACACGATGGTGTCTTCACTAAAGTTATAAACGGTAACATTCAGCGCCGAATCCTTAATAGTGGTGCCGCTCAATGTTAACCAGTCATTATCTGCATTTTTAAAGTCAATCGAAACATTTTCCGGAATGGCTTGTGCAGATGAGAAGACACCGGTAAGAGCAAATGCGCTAACTGCCACACTGACAATTAGGAGCAATGCTAATAGCCCTTTTGTAAACTTCTTCATAGATTTGCCTCCTATAAATAATTCTGGGTTTCGGGATAAATCAGATTTAGAATTTACCCCATTATTCATTTTCCACTATCATTATAGCAAATATTATTATAATATACAACCGTAAAATCTTCAAAAAATAATTTATGTGAATTTTGTTCAAATCGCTTTCGCTTTTATCGTATGTTTTGTTACAAAATCACTCAGATTATTCGGCTTGTCGGAGCACTGCGCACAGTGATAAAAGAGCCTCTTATTGCAATCAAAAAACAGAGGTTGCACGCGCAACCTCTGTCATTTTTTATCGGTATTTTATACTCATTGACCGAACTTATAAATCACGCTTACCTCTTTACCCAATGCCACAACCTTTTGACCGTTAAACAGCATCATTTCGCCGCAGCCTTTTTTAAAGTCATAAGAGGTAAAGAAAGCAAACATATTCCCTTTATCTACAATGTTTTTTGAGGTAAAGACGGTCTTGACTTTTTCCGGTTCTTCGCCGGCGAGTACATACGCCGTTTTCTCAACAATTTCATTGCCGTTTTTGTCCTTTTTGTCGGTACCTTTACCGGTAATTGCCATTTTCACCTTTTCATTCGGGCTCGAGGAAATATAGTCTTTGAGCACCACATTGCTCTCTTCATTCTTGACAAGGGTATTATCGGGAAGCACATAGTAGTTATCATCACCGCTCTCAAAATGCGCAACTTTTGCCGCTTTTTGAGCTGCAAGTGTTGCCTCTTCGAAACCCTTTTCGGTATACGGAACAGTGTATAAATCACCGGATTTTGCTTTGATATAATCCATATTTAATATGATGTGGATTTTCTTGGCTGTGGTATCAACAAAACAATCACCGCCGTTATATTGAATATCCTCACCGGCTTCAAACATGATGATGCCTTTAGTTGTTACACTGAAAAATACACGGGATTTGATGGAATCAAAGATTTTAAACGCAGTGTCAACCTTATCAATTTCCTGCTTTTCCAAATTCTCATAATCATACAAAGTACCGCTGAAGAAAGCAATACCGTATTCTTCGTCAATTCCCTTGCGGCTGACCTGTCCGTTTGTTTCCACAACCAGCTCCGCCTCATCCAAAGAAGCATCAAAACGATAGAAATCGGTTGTCACACTGTTTTGCAAATATGTATTAATATTCTTTCTGAGATTATCTCTTTTTACCTTTGCATTCCACTCTTTTTTAGAGGCATCCGCCTTTTTGAGATTTTTATCCTCTTTGGCATAATTATCCACAATCACATCATCGATGGTCTTGGCATTCTTTTTGCTGACACTAAAGAGAATTTCTCCGCTACTATTGACATAATAGTTGACAAATTCCTTATTGGAAAGCAGGATATTTTCTTCATAGTTTTTAAATACATTTAAATATAATGCAGGCTCTTTTTCTTTACCCTGCACGCTTTGGGTATAGTAAACCACCGATAAATCATCCGAGGCACCGACATATTCTTTATAGTTTTCGGCAATAATAACAGGCGCTTTGGAAACATCGGTATTTTCCTTTCTCTCATTTATCGAAAGCTCATCCAATTCATCCGTGGTCTGGAAATCGGTTTGCGCCATAGTTAAAGTATAAGAATTGGTTGCTTCCAGTACCTGTGAATAGAGCACATACTTACCATCTGCCGAAATATCCAGCACGGAGGAAACACCCTTGCGCTGAATGGGCACATAGTTATCCTTCTTCTCGCTCTTTTCATCATAGCGGTAAATGCCGCCCGTACCGTCACTGAAAATAATACACTCACCATCATGGCTGACCTTATAGCTGTAAACACCGGAATGAATCAATTCACTCTCCTGCTTGGTAACATCATAGGCATACAAATCACCTAAAGTGGTGGTTTTGTTTTCGGTTTCGATGTAATAAATCCTACCATCGGAAGCCGCCTGTACTTTACGCTCCGCATTTAAAAAAGTATAGAATTTTTCTGTAATGAGCGTAGGTGTATCCTCCCCTTCCGCAATCGCCTGTAAACCGTTTTCATCGGCATAAACAAGGGGAAATTTATCCAAATCAAGTTGTGTTTTTGTTTTCTTTGCGCAGGATGCGGCAGAGAGAACAATGAGTACTGCCAGTGTAATTGCCAGTATGGATTTGAGTATTTTATTCATTGCTATCCTCCAAAATATTTAAACTTATAAAGTAAATATACCTATCATTACCGGTATTGGAATCTTTAAAGTAATCAATATGATACCCCTGCTCTCTCGCATACATAAAAATGTGCGAAAGGGCAATGCCCGTATCGATTCTCTGCATTTTTTCCAGCTTGGAAAAATGCGGCTTTTTGCGGTAAACATGCACCGCATTACCCGCCATTTCAAACATCACCGGCTGTGCGTTAATCGCGCTCGGCGCAAGCCTTGCATAGCGAATGTACGGCTCTAAAAAATCATTTTCCTTGTCGCCCAACAGATAGCTCTCGAAAGCCTTTCTCTTAAACTGTTCGGGCGCGGTACGAAATGCCTCTTTTTCGGATGGAAAGCCCAAAGCAAGGGTGATACAGTATTCATCACTGATATCCGAGCCGGAAGCAGGTCTGCCCATACCGCAATAACAGGAGCCGATACCGTTTTGCGTTAACCAAATGACAAGCTGCTCCATCATGTAGCCGACATTTTCCAAATAACCATCCGCCTTTTTAGCGGAAACAATAATGTAATACGGAGCTT
Organism: Clostridia bacterium; assembly: GCA_017512465.1. GTDB lineage: Bacteria > Bacillota > Clostridia > Oscillospirales > Acutalibacteraceae > RUG714. The sequence goes on along the minus strand of JAFWGH010000004.1, from coordinate 2,238 downwards.
TCACGATATTGCCCTTGATTTCATCGCGAATCATGTTCGCCGGGCAAAACTTAAAATTGGTCACCGCATCATCATACAGCGGAATGAGCGCTTTGACCGCTTGCGCGATTTGTGCCTTTAGCGCATCGCTGAATTTTAAATCGGAATAATTCCTCACAGAACGCCTTTGCAAGGCTGCTTGCGTAAACATATGATTCTCCTTTTCAAAGAATAGACTTGCGCAATCTGCTCATGATTCTTCGGTCTGTTTCAAATCCGAATAGAATTACATTAAGTAATATTGTAACACACTTGTTTAAAAAAATAAACCTTTAATTTGTAAACAATCTATTGTATAATAATAAAAAAATTGTTAAGGTGCTTTTTTTATGGAACTCGAAAACATAAAAGCCGAATCTATCGGTGCCGGCATGCGCATTTATACTTCCCCGCAGCACGGCTTCGGAACAGATGCCATTCTGCTTGCGGATTTTGCCCGACCGAAAAAGAATGATATAGCCATCGATTTAGGGTCCGGCTGCGGTATCATTCCGTTTTTGTGGGCGCGCGCCGATGCGCCGGCTTCCATTACCGCCTTGGAATTGCAAAAAGATGCCATAGACTTAATCAAAAAAAGCATTGCACTCAATGCTCTGCAAGAGCGCATCACGGCGGTGCATGCGGATTTAAGAGAAATAGAAAAGCACTTTTCGACCCTGCACACCTTCTCTTTAGTGAGCATGAATCCGCCGTACTTTACCTGCGGCTCGGGGTATTGCAGTGAAGATGAAGCGCAAAAGTTTGCAAGACATGAGCTTTCCTGCACACTTGAAGATGCGGTTGCGGCAGCCGATAAGCTGTTGCGCTATGGCGGCAGGCTCTGCTTATGCCATAAGCCGGAGAGATTGGCGGACATGATATGCACCATGCGCGCTTATGACATAGAGCCGAAGCGCATGCGCTTTGTGTGCGGCAGAGCGGGCAAAGACCCGTATCTTGTACTCTTAGAGGGTAAAAAAGGCGGCAAAAAAGCAGTGAAGGTACTGCCGGAATTGGCGGTACAAAATCAAGACGGCTCTTATACAGATGCCATGCTGGCAATATATAAAGATTACGGAGACGGAACAAAAAAATGAGCGGAGAATTATATATCGTAGGCACGCCGATAGGCAATTTGGGCGATTTATCGCTGCGCGCGGCAAAAACGCTTGAAAGCGTTGATTTTATCGCCGCAGAGGATACCCGCGTTACGCTGAAGCTGCTCAACCATTTAGGCATTAAAAAGCCGATGGTCAGCTACTTCGAGCATAACAAAAGGGAGCGCGGCGAAATCATTACCGCACGCATTGCCGCCGGTGAAAACTGCGCGCTTGTGACGGATGCGGGAATGCCTGCCATTTCCGACCCGGGAGAAGACTTGGCGGCGTTGTGCCATGAAAAAGGCATTAAAATCAATTCCGTACCGGGACCGACGGCATTTGCCACGGCACTTGCACTCAGCGGCATGCCCACCGGCAGGTTTTGCTTTGAAGGCTTTTTGAGTGTGAGCAATAAAAGCCGCAAGGCACACTTGGAAAGTATTCGGGATGAAACGCGCACCATTGTTTTTTATGAAGCACCGCACAAGCTTGCGCGCACACTGCAGGATTTATATGATACACTCGGTGAGCGGCAAATTGCCATTGTCAGAGAAATCACCAAAATACATGAAGAAGTCATCCGCACCGATTTAAAAACAGCCGCCGCGCAATATGGCGACGGGCACTTAAAAGGTGAAATTGTGCTGATCATAGAGGGCAAACAGCCACCACAAAGCGTTTACACGCTTGAGGATGCCGTGAGCATGGCGCAGGAATATATCGCGCAGAGCATGGGTATCAACGAAGCCGCCAAACGCGCGGCGAAAGAAACGAATATTAAAAAAAGTGAGATCTATAAAAGACTGAACGACAAATAAGGATTTGGCGATACCTTTTCTCGAAACCACCAAAGTTGTGTTCGTTACAGGTCTACCCCTCTGTCACTTCGTGACATCTCCCCTCATCAAGGGGCGATATAAAGCGGTTAAATTGAACAACGAACCAACTGCGGTGGTTTTGCTCGCTTCGCTCGCCTAACTAAAAAAAGTGGATAAAATCCAAGTAAATACAATAATCTTTGTATTTGTCGGGTTTGCGGAGCAAACAAAGAGTAAGAGTGAATTGGATGTTCAAAAAAAGCCGCTGTAAGCGGCTCAACCGCTTTGTACCTCCCCTTGAT
>JAFWGH010000003.1 GCA_017512465.1 Clostridia bacterium | reverse complement strand
CTTTGCTCGAAACCACCAAAGTTGTGTTCGTTACAAGTCTACCCCTCTGTCACTTCGTGACATCTCCCCTCATCAAGGGGCGATATAAAGCGGTTAAATTGAACAACGAACCAACTGCGGTGGTTTTGCTCGCTTCGCTCGCCTAACTAAAAAAAGTGGATAAAATCTAAGTAAATACAATAATCTTTGTATTTGTCGGGTTTGCGGAGCAAACAAAGAGTAAGAGTGAATTGGATGTTCAAAAAAACCGCTGTAAGCGGCTCAACCGCTTTCTACCTCCCCTTGATGAGGGGAGGTGGGCGCGTTTACAGCGCTCGGAGGGGTAGAAAAGTTGGACAAAATCAGTGTAAACTATTTAATCCATGCACCTCGACAAATCCTTTAGCCGAGCAATCGCAGATTGCGAACGCCAACGTTCTGCCACCGAGTGGCAGGTTGTTATTTGTCCCAAACACTTGACAATATATTCATAATATAGTATATTAATTAAGATTAGAGAAATTTTTATTATTTTTTGTTTTGAGCCTTGAAAGCGAAGTGAGAGTGTGCGCGTAATTGCCGGTATTTGCGGCGGCAGAAAGTTAAAAACGCCTGCCGATGATGCAGTTCGTCCCACAACCGACAAGGTAAAAGAAGCGCTCTTTTCTTCGATTCAATTTGAACTGGAGGGTGCCGATGTGCTCGATGCCTTTGCAGGCTCCGGTCAACTGGGAATTGAGGCACTCAGCCGCGGGGGGCGCAGTGCCGTGTTTATCGATAACAGCCGGCAGTCTTTAGCGCTTATTCGGCAAAACCTTGCGCTATGCGCTTTGCAGGGCGAAACCGTACAGGCAGATACTTTGGAGTATTTGCAAGGGTGCGCCAAACAGTTTGATATCGCATTTTTAGACCCGCCGTACCGCACGGGATTGTTGCAAAAAGCTTTGCCGGCGGTGAGCCGCGTGATGCGTGAGGGCGGCGTGATTTTGGCGGAATGTCCCGAGGATGAAGTTACTCCCGATACGCTCGCAAACGGCTTTGTAAAAGTCAAAACCAAAAAATACGGCACCATGCGATTAAATTATTACAGAAAAGGTAGCGAATGAGAATTTGTATTTGTCCCGGCTCGTTTGACCCGGTCACAGTCGGACATTTAGATATTATAAAGCGGGCGGCAAAGTTGTTCGATAAAGTGATTGTCTGCGTAATGGTCAATTCCGCAAAAAACGCCATGTTCAGCGTGGAGCAGCGTGTGGATTTTATCCGCCGCTGTACCGGGGATATCCCGAATGTGGAAGTGGAAGGCGTGGCAGATACCCTGCTTGCCGATTACGCAAAGCAAAAGAATGCCGTTGCCGTGGTCAAGGGACTGCGCGCGGTGTCCGATTATGAGTATGAATTTCAGCAGGCGCTGATGAATAAAACAATAAATGCGCAGGTGGAAACGGTTTTCCTTGTCACCGACAGTGAAAACATGTTTTTGAGTTCCTCTGCGGTAAAAGAGGTATGCAGGCTTGGCGGCGACATTCGCAGTTTTGTACCGCCGGCTATACATGATGATATAGTAAACAGACTTACGCTGAAATAGACATTTTGGCAAAATGAAAGGAGAATCACACAGTGACTATTGAAGATTTTTTGGATTTGCTTGAGGAAACGATTGAGGACGGTAAATCTGTCGTTTTAACCAACAAAATAATGGTAGACGGCGAAAAAATGAAGGAAATCATTGAGGATATCCGTTTGAACATGCCCGAGGAAATCAGAAAGGCAAAGAAAATCGTTGAGGACAGAGCGACCATCCTCGAAAAGGCTGCTGCCGATGCCGAAATGACCATCAGAAAGGCGGAAGAACAACAGCAATTAATGGTATCCGATACCGAGGTTATGAAGGTTGCACAGGCACAATCAAATGCACTGCTGGCTAAGTCCAACGGTGAGGCAAACGACATCATTGCCGAGGCAAAGGATAAGGCGACTTCCATGAGAAACAGCGCGATTCGCTTTGTGGATGATTTGATGCGCCAGGCAGACGATGCTTTGTACGACAATCTTTCCGAGCTGCGCCGCGCAAGACAGTCCTTTAAAGGCACTGCCGATGCGGTAACCGCTGCGGATAATATTGAGGGATAAATCTAAGGCTCACTTCGTTCGCAATGAAGAGTGAAGAATGAAGAACTTTTGATAGTTTGGAGTGTGGAGAGTGGAGTGTGGAATTTTGGTGGCAAAAGGGCAAAAAGACTTAAACCCGAATAGCCTCTCGATTGCTCTTTTTGGCTAATTTATCCGATTTTTCATTGCTTGGCGTTAGCCAAGCGGCTTCAATATCGAAGAAATTATCTCAAAAATATCTTCGCGAGAGGTGCTTCGCAGTTTTGGTTAGCCTATTTTGCACTAAAACAAGG
>JAFWGH010000042.1 GCA_017512465.1 Clostridia bacterium | reverse complement strand
GGGGACCGCTTGCGGTGGAGGGATTGTTCTATCAATCGGGTGAGGGCGAAGCCCTCCCTTAACTCCACTCTCAACTCTCCACTCTCCAAACTGCAGAGCAAAACGCGTTTTGCTCTGCCCGACAAATCCTTATTTGTCGCACGGAGTGCGACAAAAAAACTCCCGCTGCCGAAGCAGCGGGAGAATGTATCTTATGAGTTGGGTAATTGTGCTTATTTATTTTTCATTACTGTAATATATAAGCGGTGGATTGTGGGTCGGTTGCGAATGTTCCCGACCAATGTTTTATTCGCAAAACAGCCGAATCACGATTCGGCTCATACTAAAATTTTAGTATAGATTTTTGCGCTTTTGTAATCTCTGAAGATTAAAGAGCAGCGAGAACCTTGGAGATGATAGTGCCAACGGGGCCTGCCAATACAGCAAGTACCGGGAACTGAGCAGCAAGGTATGTGCAGAGAGCCTGAAGACCTTTTTGGATAAGGAACTTAAGGATAGCTTCTGCTACGGAAGGAGTTAAGTACTTGGAAATAAGAGCAACAGTCTTGTTGTCACCGTATTTCTCATACTCCTTAGCAATCCAGTTAGCGATTAATTTTGCAGCTTTCATAAGGGCAATTACTCCTTTCTTAAAATTTCATAAGATACTTTTTTACGCTTAAATTATATGTATCAAAGTCAATAAAGTCAATTACCTTTGGAAAACTTTGGTCAGAGCACTAAACTTTTAAACTTTTTTTGGTTATTTTGTTAGAAAAATGTATGAGTAAATGTGATTGAAAGTTGAAATGTTCTCATATCTTTTTTGCAAAAAAAGCGGTCTGCAAACAGTGCAAACCGCGTTGAATTTTTATGCATTTTCTTTTTGAGAATTTTGTTTTAAATAGGCATTAATGAAGCCGTCAATATCCCCGTCCATCACCGCATTAATATTGCCGTATTCATATCCGGTTCTGTGGTCCTTTGCAAGGGTGTAGGGCATGAATACATACGAGCGAATTTGGCTTCCCCAGGTGATTTCGCGCTGGTCGCCCTTAATGTCGCTGATTTTTTCCGCCTGCTGTTCTTCCTTGAGTCTGACCAGCTCCGCTTTGAGCATTTTTAAGCACACTTCGCGGTTTTGGTGCTGGCTACGCTCTACCTGGCAGGAGACAACAATACCGGTGGGGATATGTGTCATTCTCACGGCGGAGGAGGTTTTATTGACCTTTTGTCCGCCGGCACCGGAGGCGCGGTAGTAATCCAGCTTAATGTCATCGGGGCTGATGTCGATTTCCGTATCATCATCAATTTCCGGCATCACTTCCAACGCCGCAAAGGAGGTGTGGCGCCTGCCCGCCGCATCAAAGGGGGATACGCGCACCAGGCGGTGAACACCGTGTTCGCCTTTTAAATAGCCGTAGGCATTTTCTCCTTCAATGAGAATCGTGGCACTTTTAATGCCTGCCTCATCACCGTCCAGATAATCGAGGGTGCTGACCTTAAAGCCGTGTCGTTCTCCCCAGCGGGTATACAGGCGCAAAAGCATTTGTGCCCAATCCTGCGCTTCGGTTCCGCCCGAGCCGGGAGAAAATTTGATAATCGCATTTTTACCGTCATACTCGCCGGTTAAAAGCGTTAACAGCGTCATGTTTTCGAGCTCCTCACGGAAAGAGGCGATGCTCTGCTTTGCTTCCTCCTCAAAGCTTAAATCTTCAGCTTCATCCGCCAAATCAATCAGCGCCATGGCATCATCATATTTGGCTTTTAAAGCATCATATTTTTTCAGCTTTGAGCGCATTTCACTCAGTTTTTTCTGCACCTTTTGGCTGTTTTCAACATCATCCCAAAAACCGGGCTTGGTCGATTCCGCTTCGAGTGCTTCCGCTTCGGCTTGCAAGCCTTCAAGATTGAGTGCATCCGCCAGCTCCGTAAGGGCGGGGAGGCTTTGTTTTAAATCGAACCGTAATTCTTCGTATTGTATCATACCGATGTAAACCTCATTATTAAAAGCATTATAATTTGAATCAAATGAGATTATATACTATCGGGTTGGAAAATGCAAGACAAATAAGGATTTGTCGCGCTGTTCTGCGAACAGCAAATTAAGAATTAAGAATGTTGAATGTTGAATTAAGGAAGGGCTTTGTTTAGTCAGCGCATAGGTAAGTCTTTAGTGTCAGCGCATAGGTAAGTCATGTTGAAAGTCAAAACAGTAAATAGTAGTTGTAAAGATATAGTAGAAGCGGAGCGG
>JAFWGH010000041.1 GCA_017512465.1 Clostridia bacterium | reverse complement strand
TAGAAACTGCCATCTTCTTAGCGAGTCTGATATCTGCAATAGAAACCTGACCATCGCCATTGATGTCGCCGTAAACAACAACATACTTTGTCAATTTCACTTCGCCGCCCTGTACAAGCTCAACCTTTGTACCGGTACCGAAAGTCTTAGTCTCACTGGTAATCACTGCGCCTTTTGCATCGGTGAATACAAGAGATGCTGTGCCGGCACCGCCATCGTTTGCTTCAAGAGAAGTGGTGTCGCTATTGGTATTGGACATAATCCTGATTTCATCATTTTCAAGATATTCATCCGCACCCTCAATTGTCAAGCTTGCAGCTTCGAGAAGTGCATATACGCCTTCCAATTCGCTGAGAGCTGCATCAACCTGAGCTTGAGTAGCCTCTTCGGTATTGAAATCTTTCTTTGCGCCAAGTGATGCAAATGCTGCCTCGAATGCTTCAAAGGAATCTACGGTGTATTGGTTATTGTCATTATTGACATCTGCACACTTTTGATAGAATGCATCATAAGCAGTTGTGGAAACAAGCTTATCAATAGCATCTAAGATAGCTGCTGCATAAGCATCAACCTGCTCTTGCTTATCAATAGTTAAAGTATAATCTACTGCTGCTACAGCTGCGAACAAGCGGTTGTAGGAAGTAGAAGTATAACTATCGGAATCCTGATACTTCATAGCTTCATCCACAGCGGCATTGACTGCTCTGTAATCTGCTTCAAGATAGAATGCATCAAACTGAGCGGTGTAGACCTGCTCACCTTCAACCGGAGTAAATTCCGGAGCCCAACCGGTGAATACATAGTAGAATGTTTCATCATCGGGTTTTACGGGAGTACCTTCCGGATCGGTCGGTGTGGTGCCATAGTCATACATAACCTCAGCAAACAGAGACTGATCATAGTTTAAGAAGGTTACTTTGTACTGATTAACCGCTTCACTGTAAACTGCTTTGTAAGTAGCATCGCCTGCAACAGCTACAACATCCTTATCCCAACCGGAGAAGGTGTAGGTATACTGTGCATCAGCAGGTTTGCTCGGATCAGCCGGAGGAGTTACTTCATCGCCCCAGTGGAGAGTTAAAGTAGCAAGCTCGCTGTCATCATAGTTTACAAACTTAATGGTGTACTCGATATAAGTCGGTGTGTAGGTTGCTTTGTAGGTGATGTCACCGCTGACAGGATTCACACTCGGATCCCAACCTACAAATTCATAGGTATAGGTTTCATCCGCTGCTCTTGTCGGGTCTGCGGGAGGAGTGACTGTATCGCCCCAGTGAAGGGTGTAAGAAGCAATCTCACTATCATCATAATCTACAAATTTCACGCTGTAGTCAATGTAGTTCGGAGTGTACTGTGCAATGTACTCGGCATTGCCGGCAACTGCAGTCACTTCGGGAGACCAACCTGCAAAGGTGTAGGTGTAAGTATCATCAGCTGCTTTGGTCGGGTCTTCGGGAAGAACCACTTCATCGCCCCAGTGATAATCTGTCTTGGTAGATACAACTTCTTCACCATTATAGAAGGTTACGGTGTACTCTCTGTAAACCGGAGTAAACTCTGCCTTATAAGTGGCATCGCCTGCTACGGCTACAACATCCTTATCCCAGCCTGCAAATTCATAGGTATAAGTATCATCCTGCTCTTTTGCGGGGTCTGCGGGAGCAGTCACCGTATCACCCCAGTGAAGGGTGTATTTTGCCAACTCGGCGTCGTTATAGTTTACAAAGGTAATGGTATACTCTTTGTAAGTAGCTGTAAAGGTTGCTTTGTAGGTGATATCGCCGGAAACGGTTGTTACTTCGGGAGACCAGCCTGCAAACTCATAGGTGTAGGTGTTATCCGCTGCCTTGGTCGGGTCTGCGGGTGCAACAACGGTATCACCGTAGTGATAGGTGTTGGAAGAAATCACCACATCGTTTTCATCCGTAAAGGTAACCGTATAATCAATCGGTGTAGAAGAGAAAACGGGAATGATGTCCACACTGGATGTTACATTGGTGTAGTTACCGCTCCAGCTTACGAAGGTATAAGTGTTGTAATTATCCGCCGCTTTCACAGGATTGGTTGCCGGTGCGGTTGCGCTGCCGCCGAAGGGAACGCTTTGCTCATCAAACACGGAACCATCGGCATTCATGAAGCGAACAGTCACATTATTTAATACAAGATCCTTGATTGCCTGCTTGACCAAAACGGTTTGTGCATCAATCTCGGGCTGGGTTGCATTATCATCATCCAATACAATCTGAGCTGCTGCGATAGCTGCATTTAAGTTTGCAAGAGAAGCCGGTGTGTAGCAATCCTTAGCCGCTTCGATTCTTGCATTATTGACTGCAGTGGTGAGCTGGAATTTATTACCAACCTCTACCAAAGCATCAATCGCATCTGCAAGGTTTTGGGTAGCTGCATCGATTTCGGACTGCAATGCAAAAGCATCATCATAAACCGCTTGTGAAGCACTTACAACGCCGGGTAATGCTGCCCAAGATCTGGGAGTGTAATCATCTTCATCCAATTCAGCCGCTTCATCAAGCTTTGCTTTCAAAGCGGTTTTATCTACCGGAGCATAGACTGTGAACTCACAACCCTGTGCGGTAACATCTTTTCTTTGAATAGTTGTTTCACCGATAGAGAAATAGTTTCTCGTGCCCTGACCTGCCAAAATAGCTGTCAAACCGGAAAACGCGCTGTTAACGGTAAAGGTGATTGTTGCAACAACCAACTCTGTTCCGCTGGCACTTGCGGAAGTCTTAATGGAGCCGCCTACCAGGATGTAGGTGCCTTTGTCGCTGGAAGTACCGTTCCAAATAGGAGCGAAGGTGGTGCCGCCGTAGGTGAGTGCATCGGTATCAAAGGCATATCCGAGCATCCACGCTTTAAGCACTTCTTCCGCACCGATAGTAAGTGTAATATCCACATCAATGGTATCACCGCTTACAATAGGAGTCGTTCCATCGTAATCTGTGCCGTTGAGCTTAGCAACTGTGAAGGTAGCATCGGGAGCATCTGCCACTGCGGCAAACGGAACCACGCTCACAAGCATCACGATTGCTAATACCAGAGCTAATGCTTTTCTGAGTTTTTTCAAGTTAACTCCTCCTTTTCTGAATAAAGCTTCTGTGTCCAAATCGCAAGCCGCAGCCGCCGCAAGGCAGAGCTATGGCTATGCTATTATTCTACATTAATTATCATACTATAATATTATAATAAAATCAACCGAAAATCACATTTTTCGCCTTGGTAAAATGCACAATATTTCAATTGAAATTTCTAAAAAAACGACAAAAAAGTCCCGCGTTTTCACGGGACTATAAATTATAGAAAAGCCTTTTTTGCGCTTATCTTTATTTTGAAATCAGCTTAACAGTGACATCTTTTGTATCATATTCTCCGCTTGATTCATTTTTATGTGCGATGGTTAAGGTGATTTCTTCGCCGGCTTCCATCTCATTTATGATTTTGATAATGGTATATTTATCGGTGATTTTTTCGCCGTTTACAGCGATAATAAAATCGCCCTCTTCGGCTTTACCGTATAAATCGCTATTTTTATCAATAGAGCCGATGATCAGCTGCTTATAATTCTCATCGAAATAGGAAGCGGCGACATAAAACTCAATGCCGAGCTTCGCACCGTATGTTTTCACGCCCTTTGCAATAATGCCGTTGGCAATTCTGACCGCATCCTTACTCGGAACGGAAAAATTCATGCCCTCATAATCATCAAGCGCTACCTTTGAGTAGTTGATACCAATCACCTGCCCGTACACATTAAACAGCGCTCCGCCTGAGGAGCCGGGGTTGATAGCGGCATCGTGCTGGATGCAGGAGATGGTTTGATTCTCCACCGAAAGCATTCTGTCTGTTGCGGAGACAATGCCCTGTGTGACAGAGCCGAAAAACTCCGAGCCGCCCGGATTGCCGATGGCGACTACGGTTTCACCGGCGGAAAGCGCCGAAGAATCGCCGAAGGTGACCGCGTCAAAGCCTGTTTTTTTAACAGATAAAACAGCAATGTCATAGCGCGCATCAAAGCCGACCACCGCCGCCAAATACTCTTTGGCATTGGCATCGACAATTTTATAGACATAGTCTTTCTTATCATCAATCACATGCGCGCAGGTGATGATAAAGGTCTTATCCTTATCGGAATTCATGCCGGCTATCACACCGGAGCCTTCGCCTACCAAAACACCGTTTGTCGAGTAAACGCTCACGCCCACCACGCTGTTTTGGCTCATTTTTGCAATTTCGGCAGCGCTCATCGCTTTGCCTTCCGGTTTTTTTGTTTGCAGCTTTAAATCATTTTTGCCGCTGTCCACACCGGGCTTAAAGGCATTATCATCCAGCGAATCGTAATTCTCATCAAAGGGCATTTCGAAGGAATAACTATCCTCCGAGCCTTCATCCGATTTAAATACATTGGCTTGATTATGCAAGGTGAACGCCAGTACGCACATGCCAAAGAGCAGGCAGGCACCCAATATACATAAAAACACAATAAGGCCGGTAGAAAGCTTTTTCTTCTTTTTCGGCACCTGCGGATAGCTGCCATACGGAGCCTGCCCCGGTTGCTGCATGTAATACGGCGGATACGGCGGATACGGCATAGCCGGCGGTACTGCACCCTGTGCGGGCGGTACTGCACCCTGTGCGGGCGGCACTGCACTCTGTGCGGGCGGTACTGCATCCTGCGCGGGCGGTACTTCGCCCTGTGCGGGCGGTACTGCATCCTGTGCGGGCGGTACTTCGCCCTGTGCGGGCGGTACTGTGTCCTGTGCGAGCGGTACCGTGTCCTGTTGCGCAGCAGGGTTTTGTGTTTGTGCACCGCCTAATGGCGGCTGCGAAGGTGTGGTATTGACATTTTCAAATTGATTATCCATTTTTTCACCTGTTTTTCATAATTATTGTGCGGGAATCCAAAACAGAAATTCGCAATCGGAGCCTTCGTGACTTCTTGCGGTAATCTGCCCACCGTGCATGTTGACGATGGTTTTTGCAATATACAAACCTAATCCGAATCCCTGCACATCAAGATTCCTTGACCGGTCAACTTTATAAAATCGCTCGAATATTTTAGAAATATCCTCTTGGCTGATACCGCTGCATTCATTAATGATTCTAAAGCCGACTTTGCCCTCCGACTGTGTGAGCGAAACAAAAATCCTGCCGCCGGAGTCGGTGAATTTCACCGCATTGTCGGTCAAATTATAAAAGACCTGATACATCATGTCGCGGTCAACATTCGCGATAATATCTTGAATTTTATCGAGTCCCATCACTTCAATGTGATTGTTTTCGATTGCCTGCTCAAAAGAAATCATTACCTCTACAAGCATTTGAGTGAGGTTGACATTTTTCTTTTCGAGCTTTCTCTCTCCGGCTTCAATTTTGGAGAGATTGAGCATTGCCACCACCAAGCGCGAAAGGCGCTTAATTTCGGCAGAGACAATCTCCAAATAATGGTCTTGCTTGTCGCGGTCTATTGTGCCATCCATAATCGCATCAATATAACCGCCGATAGTAGTCATCGGTGTTTTTAATTCGTGTGAAATGTTGGCAATAAAGTTGCGCCTTGAAGTTTCTAATGCCGCCAAGTCTCGCGCCATGGAATTAAAGGCGTTGCCGAGATAGGCAAATTCATCCTCCCCATCAATCTCCACGCGAAAAGAATAATCACCGGCACCGATTTTTTCCGTGGCACGCTTTAATTGTGAAATCGGTTTGTAGATTCTATAGACCAAATAATACGTGACACCAACGGAAATAACAAGTGCCGCAAGTGCCGAGAACAGGAACAGCCTGAGTATATCCTCAATATACGTAAAAAACACCTTTGCCTGCTTCACGGCAATAACCGAGCCGACAACGGTTTCCCCCATTGTGATTTCGGTACCTGCCGCCAATACTTTCGGGGAATGCTCCTGCAGGCGCATGGACTTGTTGTATATCCGCTTACCGACCTCGGAATCGGTAGAAGAACCGGTTTGCCACAACTGCTCATGCGTTTGTGCGGAAATAGCATTTACCGCACTGTCCTCATTGGTTTTAATGACATTTCCCTCGACATCCGTAACGATGATATCGCAACCGCTCATTTGCGCATAGGCATTGACAGCAGATGTTATTTTGTCATTATCTACCCTTTGCTGCAGCGGCATTTTAATATAACTCTCGGTGGAAACCTGCACGGAAATATTACCGACAGCCATATTTAAGCTTTCATAGGATTTATCCACCCAATAATCATACAAAAACACCGAGAAGATTGTACCTAAAACCAGCAGCGAAGCAATAACCGTGGCTGCAATGACAATATAATATTTTGTAAACAGACTTAAGCGCTTGCTTTTTTTCGCTTTACTCTTTTTCATAAATACTACTTTGTTTCAAATTTGTACCCGACGCTCCAAATCGTGCGCAATTCCCACTTATCCGAAACGCCTTCAAATTTTTCTCTCAGCCTTTTAATATGCACATCCACAGTGCGGGAATTGCCATAGTAATCAAATCCCCACACTTCATCAAGCAGTTGGTCGCGTGTGTAAACCCTGTTAGGATTAGAGGCAAGGTGATAAATCAGCTCCAGCTCCTTTGGCGGGGTATCTACAACCTTACCATCCACAATCATTTCATAATTTTTAATATTGATTTTGAGCTTATCATATTCCACAATGCCATCCGGCTTTTCAGCTTCCTTGGCACCGCTGCTGCGGCGCAAAACCGCCTTCACCCTTGCAACCACCTCTTTGGAATCAAAGGGTTTGACAATATAATCATCTGCTCCGAGCTCGAGCCCCAGCACCTTATCAAAGGTTTCACTTTTCGCCGAGAGCATGATAATGGGCATTTCCGAGAACTTGCGAATTTCTCTTAACACCTGCCAGCCATCCAATTCCGGCATCATGATATCCAAAAGCATTAAATCCGGCTTTTCATTTTTGGCAAGCTCAATCGCTTCCATACCGTTATTGGCAATAACGGTTTTAAAGCCTTCCTTTTCAAAATACAATCTTAAAAGCTCACATATATTTTTATCATCATCCACAATCATGATTTTTTGTTCAGCCATTTTCATAACCTCCCTTATTGAATTTTTAGAGAAAAATACTCCTATTAATCCATTTTAAGATATCATAACATATTTTATAAAAAAATAAAATAAAATTTCATGAATTAATCATGAATTTTATTTAAACAAAGACTAACAGATGTTAAAAGAGTAAG
>JAFWGH010000040.1 GCA_017512465.1 Clostridia bacterium | reverse complement strand
TACAGTGACACCACTACCGATGGTAACAGTTGTCAGCGCATCACAGCAGGTAAAAGCACTGGCACCGATTTCGGTGACCGAGTCGGCAATCGAAACAGACTGCACATACAGCGAACCGAAGGCTTCTATACCGATAGAGGTGATACCTTCTTCTACGACAATAGCGGTAATTTGATCTCGGTAAGAAAACCATTCCGCCGGATTCATCAGGTAATCGTACATCGTACCCGTGCCGGAAATGGTTAAAGTATTGCCGGCGATAGTGAATGTTGCGTTTTCGCCACACTGCCCGCTCACATCCTCTGCACTTGCCGTAAGCGGCATAGCGGGGATGATGCTCACAAGCATCACAACGGTTAAGAGAATCGATAACGCTTTTTTCATAATTTCAGCTCCTTTTTTGTGAACAATGCACACAAAACATGAGCAAATGTTAAAATATTTTAGTTAAATAGAATTATAACATAAAAAAATCAGTTTTACATCAGCCAAAAGTATGATTATTTGAATAATTTTGAAGGTTGAGTGTTGAATTTTGAATTGTGGTGGCGAAGCAAAGCTTCGCTACCCTTCCACCGCAAGCGGTCCCCCTTCCCTAACAAGGGAAGGGAAGAAGCGGTAAGGATTATAAAACATAATACCAACTTAAATAGTTTTGTTTGCTTTGCAAACCCGACAGGGTTAAGATTGGTAAACCGACTTGTATTTTATCGGTCTACCCCTCTGTCACGCTACGCGTGACGTCTCCCCTCGTCAAGGGGCGATAAAAAGCGATTAAATTGACCATAGAACCAACTTGGATTTTATCGGACTATTACAATCGGGTAAGGCGGAGCCCTCCTAACCGGAGCCTGTACCCTCTGTCACTTCGTGACATCTCCCTGCACTGCAGGGAGTCATCCACAACTTGCGCTTTGCGCAAATATCACTTCGGCGAAGCCGAAATATCACATTTTGTTTTCAAAATATATCACTCGTGCAACGCACGAATATCACTCAGCGGCAAAGCCGCTGCTGTCCCGCCCACTCACCGACTGCCGACTGCCGACAAAAAAAGTGCCCTGTGCGATATTGCACAGAGCACTTTTTTGATTCATTTATGCAAATTTTGCCGCAATATAGTTTCTCACTTCCGGTAATTCATACGGGTTGTCCAAAACCATTTGTGCAATATTTGCGGCACAGCGTGAGGAATAAGTCACATCATAAACGGTTACGGAAACCCCGTTAAGCTCATATGTGATATAACTCCTCGCGGCACAGTGAATATTCCACTCATTTCTCAGCTTGCTTAAAATGAGGACCAAATTGAAGGTGTATACACTCCCGTCATCTTGATCATAGATGGTGTAATGACCATCTTTCATAGACATTTTGTGCACATTTACGCCGCCGTCCACCAGCATGCCGACATTCGGTGTGCTGTTATCGGCAGGCTCCTTGCCGCCGTTTAAATTACTCGTTTGTGTATACACAAAGCCGAAGTCTGTGACAGTTGCATCTTCCGGCACTTTACAAGAAGCGGCAAAGCGCATACCCTGTGTATCACTCTGCGCACTTTCGCTCTCCACGCGTAAGGATGCGCCACGGTTCGCATAGCTGTATGCGGGATGCTCATAGGTATTAAAGTGCGGTGCTGCCAAGGTGCCGGAATCAATCATGGCGGAGCATTCGGAGCACATTACATAATAGCTGCCGTCCACCCCATCATGCGGTGTGGTTAACAATTTATGCGCACCTTCGGAGTGATAAGTAAGGGTGAAATTCTGCACGCTGTCCAAAAGCGCTGCCGTAGCATGCTTTCCGGCGTTATTGTTGATGCTTAATTCATCGAGTTGGGTGGCAGTTTCATAGGCAGCGGAATACTGTGCCAATAACTCATCTGCCCTGCAGAAGGAATTACTGAAATCGCTTAACATTTCATAATCGGACATGAACTGTTCCATTTGATCGAGCTGTTCCGGCTCGGCAATAGGATCAAGCTTATCATATTCCTCCATAAATTCCGCCAGCAGCGCGTTATATTCATCCTGATCAAATACAGAGAAGATTCTTGCGAAGGTACCGGCCCTGTCATGTTCATCAAACCACTCTACAAAGGCATCAATGGACATTTCGGTATACTGACCTTCCCACTCATCAATATGGTCTTCTACATCGGTAATGGTTTCCTTGAGCGAAGTATCCTCAATCTGCTTTGCATAATATACCATCGTGATTGCCTTATCCTCTTGGCAGGTATACTCGGAGGAAATACCCTGCGCATAATGTCTGGAAGCGAACTGCGCAAATGTAGCATCCGGCTGCGGCTGATAATGACAGCCCTTAATGGTGTAGGTGCCATCGGAAAGATCGGCAGTACCGTCGCTCACCTCTCCGTATGTGGTAGTCAAATTATATGTTTCGGTATATGTCTTAATGGTATCATTATCGACCACCTGTGTGCCGGTGGGTTCATACATGATATGTGTTACACTCATGGTATAGGAAGTGTAAACCAAATCTCTCATAGCGCGGTTGAGATCATTCACAATCGTTTCCACATCTGTCTGCTTTTCGGGCAACGCTGTAGCAGAAGTGGTATCCACATGTTGGGCGGCATACAGTTCCGCTCCCACCGCATCATCCACATTGACAAATTGACCTGCCGGAGCAACGGTGTTGTAAGTGTTCAGTGTTTCAAGCAAAGAGGTGAAATCAATATTCCAATAATCATAGGTGTGCTCATATGTGCCGGGAGCATTCACCACAGGTGTGAAGGATTCGGAATGCTTAATACATGCATCCGAAAAAGCACCGTTAAAGCTCAACACATTTGATGCACCGACTTCATACAGATAATAATCCACACTCGTTTGCTCGATAGCAGTGGTGATATCCCCCGTATGCTTATTGTGATTCAGGCAATAGGTGGCATTGTCGGTATTCTCGGCTTTGATCAAATCGGTATATGCATCATTCATCGCCTTTTGCGCCTGCGAGATTTTATATTGGCTGGTTACATCCGTGCCCAATTGAATTTGCGCTGTGCGCAGCTTGGAATTGCCCATGGAGCAGTAATCATTCCACTTTGCCGCATTAAAGTAACACGAAAGCAGTGTCCGCTTGCTGTTGATATCATTTCTCAAGCCGTTTTTTGAGTAAGCATAAATATACAGGTGAGAATTCAGATAACAGGAATTCGCGATGCCGTTTGTGCATTTAATGTCCAAACCATCGTCATTATCCTGGTCACCGTCAAAATAAATCTCTGCCGGTTCATCATATTGTGTTGAGCCTTTGAAAATCGTACCGTAGAAAGGAACAAATTTGCCGCTTTCCGGAATGTCTATTTTTGCTTTTTCACAATAACGGCTTGTGTGTGCACTCGCTGCGGTAGATGTGGAAAAGCCGAAGGTACCGGCGTTATCGTATCTGCCACGCTGGACATAGTAGCCGGCGTCACTCTCATCCGGTTGAAAAACATAGTCGCCGCTGTCGTTTGCTTTCAGATAGAAGCCTAAACCGGCAGACTGATAGGTCGAATAATTATCTGTATTAATATAGAAATTTGCATCCAAATTTTGCACATTGCTGTTATTGCTTTGACCGGAGGTTCTGACCAAGTTCAAAACACCGTGTGAAGTTTGATATTTGCAATACACATCCACGGTTGCGGTTGTCTGTACAAACCACGCTTTGTTTTCATCAAACAATCTGACATCGGGAGTGGTGACTTTATTGTACACAAACGGTATGGTGCCGCCTGCCGTTAAGCTCACGAGTGTGCCGGAGGATGCATTATAAAATCCATCTATCGTGTAAGTTACGGTGATATCCGCATTGTAGTTGGCATTTGCCGCTTTCAAATCAATAAGCCTGAAGCTCTTGGAAGCACCCGGGTCAATCGTATCGGTAGAAGTTGAAATACTAAATTTATCACTCGAGGTTGTAGACAAGGTAACCGTAACTTTACGCGATGCGTTATTTTTAAGCACCACATAGTTCTCGGTGGTAGCTTGATAGCTCGCATTGAGCGGGAATTTATCTACCGCACCGGCACTTGTTTTAAAGCTCACGCCCAAACCTGCCTTTTCGCGATTGGCATAGGTAGGCGCAAAGGTCAAAACAGAACTGTTATACACAGTAAATGTGCGCTTGATGGAAAATGTATTTGCCACGGATGTATTATGTGTATCATACGTTGCGGTAAGGGTGACATTTCTCGAGTTTGCGCTCGGGTTATTCGCATCACCCGTACCCTTAACGGTCATGACATTTTTATTTTGCGAGAAGGTTAAACCGGTTACCGGTGTGTACGCAATATGCGGCGCCATCATGGTCACGCCCCACTGGTCTTTCACGGAAAAGGTCTGTGCTGCATTCACTGCGGTTTGACCGGAGGGTAAATTCAAATTACTGCCGCTTGTTTCACCCTGCTTAGCATAAGGATAATACTGCACCAAAGACTCAATGTTACTAAACATAAGTCCCGCGGTAGAAGCACCGTTGGAACGCTCAAGCTTGGTAAAATCAAAGATTGCTTCAAATGAACCGATTTCACCGTTCCAAATCTTAATGCCGGCATAAATACCACTGTCATTATCGCTCAAATTTGTTTTTTTCACGGAAGCGGTTGCTTTTTGCGGGAAACCTTCTAAAACGGCATAATAGGTAAACATACCTTGCCCCGCATAGTTAAACGCATTTGCCGCAATCACATTTTCAAAACGCTGTGTTACCTCCGGAGCTGTTCCGTTATCCGGGCAGTAGGTCAAAATAATATCGCCCGCCTCGGATTTAATAGCCTCCGGATCCGATGTGATATTCGGATGGTACTTCACGACATCTATCTCCACAAGATATTTGCCTTCTGCTGCCTGTGTGGCAGTATAAGTGACTTTTTGAGTTCCGTTGTACAGGTTGTCCGGATATGTGGCTGCAAAAGATTGCGGCAACACAAATACCATGCTCGAAAGCAACATGGATACCGCCAAGACAACGGATAATAGCTTTTTCCCGATTTTCATAATCTGTCTCCCTTTTTACAAATTGCTGAATTTAATAAAACTACTTATACATATTAATTATATTAGATTAGTTAATAGAAAACAATAGTTACATTGTTACAAGATTTATTTTTTTTTTATAAAAAAAGCACAACACATCCTCGGATGTGTTGTGCCGAAATGCTCATAAATGATCAATTATTACTATCTTCATAAATGAACTTTCTAAGCTCTGCTTTGTTCTTATCAAAATCAATCGAAAGTGCTTGCTGGTCGCCGAAATACTCGGAGGTATAGGAATCATCCACCGGAATGCGCATCTGCTCCACATCATAGGTCAAATACCCCAGAGCGCCCAAGCCGATGCCGAGCATTTCCCATTTTGTGATATCGGTTTTCACCTGCGGCAAAATAACATCTGCCAGTTTATACATGGTAAAAATACCGGAGTGCTTCGCTTTATCAACAATTGAAGTCATCACCTTGCGCTGGCGCTGTGTGCGCATAAAGTCGGAATCCAAATAGCGAATGCGGCAATAGACCAGCGCTTCATCGCCATTGAGTGTTGTTTTGCCGGCTTTCACCGTTTCCGAAGTATTCTCATTAATAAAGTCGGCTTCCTTCTCCGTGACTTCCACTTCCACACCGCCGAGTTCATCAATAATGGATGCAAAAATATCGAAATCGACCAAAGCATAGCTATCGATCTTAACGCCGAAATTATATTCAATCGTATCCATTAATAGACCTGCACCGCCATAGGCATAAGCGGCATTAAGCTTGGCATAATCATGATCGGGAATATACACCCATGTATCACGCATAAACGAAGTGAGCTTAATCTTGCGGTGAATTCTGTCGATACTGACAAGCATAATGGAATCAGAGCGCTGCGAGCCGCCGCTGTCATCATCACAACCGATAAAAAGAATGTTCTTTACTCTGCGGTTGCTCATGAGCTTGTTGGAATCCAAATACAAATTGGCATGCTCGCTGGGCACGTAATTGATTTTGCTAATCAAAGGATACCCAAAAAAGCAGAAAACACCGGCAATAAGCAAAACAACTATAAGAATAACAGCAATAATTTTCTTCGCTTTTTTTCCTTTTTTGCGGGCACCATTGCCGCCTTGTCCCCGGCGCGGCTTGCGGGAATCAGGCGTTTGATACTCAGAATAAATATCTTCAAACGCCGGTGTCTGCTGCCCGGAAGGCGCACGATTTCCCTCTTTGGCATACACATTGGGATTATTTTGCACATAAGGATTTGCCCGGCGAACCGACTGCGCAGAGGCAGGCTGCGGTTTTGCATGCGGCACTATCCTTGTCTGCTCAAAATTTGCATTTGTCGGCTGTGCAGAGGCAGAGCGCGATGAGCGCGCATTTACTTCCTTTCCGGAAGAAATATCCTCATACTGCTTAGGCACAGAGGAATAGTCATCTTCCTCTTTGCCGGAAAACACATCTTCAAATTCTTCACTGCTGTATTTATTCACAACTTCCTCCATAAAACAGTCGGCAGGACACTGTGTACTGTCAACTGTGTTCTGTTAACTGTCAACTGTTATTTCTGCTTGCCAAAGGCAAGTTTTCTTTAGATCGAAGCAGGAGTGTCCTTTCATCTGCCACAAAACATACGGATGGGATTTTACCGGTGAACGCATAGAGAGTGCGCCGCTGTTTTTTGCTGTGGCAAGCAAACGCGACGCAGGAATACTTTGTGTATTGCAAGGAGCGTTTGTGCCGCCACGGTGAAGCGAAACCGATAGTATTCTTCTCTCCGTTTTTTCCCCCGGGATGGGTTTTTATCGGTGAACGCATAGAGAGTGCGCCGCTGTTTTTTGCTGTGGCAAGCAAACGCGACGCAGGAATACTTTGTGTATTGCAAGGAGCGTTTGTGCCGCCACGGTGAAAAAAAGCAAGCAATATCATGCGTTCATCCGATAAAATCCCATCCATATAACTGCGCCTGTAAGCCGAGTTCTGTTTTTCAGGTAATTATCTATCTCGACTGCATATTACTATACAGCTCCAGCTGTCCTTCGAAGTATAGGTCGGGCAAACCACTTCAGTCGACATTGCTCCGAATAGGGTTTACAGGACTTCTATGTTACCATAAAAGCCGGTGAGCTCTTACCTCGCCTTTCCACCCTTACCGAAAAAAGTCGGCGGTATATCTCTGTTGCACTATCCCGAGGGTCACCCCCGGCGGCCGTTAGCCGTTATTCTGCCCTGCGGAGCTCGGACTTTCCTCATAGATAAAGCATCTACGCAATTACCCGGCGCAGTTATTATTTAGTATTATAAATTATAAAAGAAATATTGTCAAATTCATTGACGAAAAAATTTTTTATGGTATACTAATATAGTTAATCAGATAGTTAATCAGTATGAATTTATAAGGGGAAAAAGAATGATTTCAACCAATGATGTTACCGTCGGCTTCGGCGGCCAAGAACTGTTTAAACATGTAAATATCACCTTCACTCCGGGCAACTGCTACGGTTTAATCGGTGCCAACGGTGCCGGAAAATCCACCTTTTTAAAGGTGCTCAGCGGCGAGATAGAGCCGGATTCCGGTCAGGTTACCATTTCACCGGGCGAGCGATTGAGTGTGCTCAAGCAGGACCACTTTGCTTTTGATGAATACGAGGTTGTGCAAACCGTTATCATGGGTAATGAGCGCATGATAGAGGTTATGCAGCAAAAGGATGCCATCTATGCCAAAGAGGACTTCACGGAGGAGGACGGTGAACTCGCCGCAAATTTAGAAGCGGAGTTTGCCGAAATGGGCGGCTGGGAAGCCGAAAGCGATGCGGAGTTTTTGCTCAACAAATTAGGTATTACCGATGAATTTCATTTCATGAAAATGGCTGAGCTTTCCAATGAGCAAAAGGTAAAGGTTTTGTTAGCGCAAGCACTGTTTGGCAATCCGGATATTCTGCTGCTTGACGAGCCGACCAACCACTTGGATTTGGCTGCCATCCGCTGGCTCGAAGGCTTTTTAATGGACTTCCCGAATACCGTTATTGTCGTATCCCATGACAGACACTTTTTAAATATGGTATGTACCCATATTGCCGATGTGGACTTCGGCGAAATCACCTTATACACCGGTAACTATGACTTTTGGTATGACTATACACAAATTCGCCAGCGCCAGCAAAGAGAGCAAAATAAGAAGAATGAACAAAAGGCGCAAGAGCTTAAGGAGTTTATTTCCCGCTTTGCCGCCAATGCTTCAAAATCCAAGCAGGCAACCAGCCGCAGAAAGCAATTAGAAGCTCTCGAGCTGATTGAAATGCCGGTATCCTCCAGGCGCTTCCCGTTTGTAGGCTTCACACCGGACAGAACAGTCGGAAACGATTTATTAATGGTCGAAGGATTGAGCAAAACCATTGGCGACAGAAAGGTACTTGATAATGTATCTTTTGTGATTAATCCGCATGATAAAGTGGCGTTTGTGGGCTCTGATGCGCTTGCAAAAACCACCCTGTTTAGAATCTTGATGGGTGAAATTGAGCCGGATGAAGGCACTTACAAATGGGGTGTTACCACTTCCCAAGCCTTTTTGCCGAGTGATAACAGTGAATTCTTTGACGGCTGCGAATTAAACCTTGTCGATTGGCTGCGCCAGTTCACCGACCTGTTTTTGGAAACCGATATTCGCGGCTGGCTGGGCAGAATGCTCTTTAGCGGCGATGAAGTTTACAAGCAGGCAAAGGTACTTTCCGGTGGTGAAAAAGTCAGATGTATGCTGTGTAAACTCATGCTCAGCGGTGCGAATGTGCTGATTTTGGATGAGCCGACCAACCACTTGGATTTGGAAAGCATCACGGCGCTCAATAACGGGCTCATTAACTATCCTGAAACCGTTCTTTTTACTTCTCACGACCACCAGTTTATTCAAACGATTGCAAACCGCATCATCAATTTAGAGGATGGCCACATTGATGATCATCTGTGCACGTATGATGATTATCTTGAAACGCTGGGTGAGGATAAACTCAAACATATGAGATAAGCTTATTAACAATTAGCCTATTATCCGTTAGCGAAAGGATGAATACCCTTAAGGAGAGCAGCGATAACGAAGTATTGGTTCATTTTGTCTGCTTTCACTCACCTTAACAATTTAAAAATGCACCAATACGCAGAGTATTCCCACATTTTAAAATTGCCAATCTGAGCAAAATCAGGCAAAATTAACTGCT
>JAFWGH010000039.1 GCA_017512465.1 Clostridia bacterium | reverse complement strand
GCTTAGAAGGCAGTTGCTCTATCCAACTGAGCTACAAGCGCTTATAAATGGAGCGGGTGATGGGAATCGAACCCACACAACCAGCTTGGAAGGCTGGGATTCTACCATTGAACTACACCCGCATTTTTGGAACGCAAATTATTTTAACATACCCGTATCATGAAGTCAATAACTAAAATAAAAATACTATGTTTTTTTGTTTTTATAATATATATATTGACTTTATTATTTTTTTTATTTATTATAATAATATTATACACTTAGTATGTAGCAACGGAGGGTTAACATGGAAAACAACTATATTGTAACTCTTGATGATATTTGTATGAGTTTTCAGGGCGAGAAAGTTCTTGACCATTTAAACTTAGGTATTAAAGATAAAGAATTTGTTACATTACTCGGACCTTCCGGCTGCGGTAAAACAACTATTTTGCGTATTATCGCCGGTTTTTTACAACCGGACTCCGGCGTGGTATCATTTAACGGTCAAAATATGCAGGGTGTTCCACCGCATAAACGACAGGTGAATACTATTTTTCAACGCTACGCGCTGTTTCCGCATTTAAATGTATATGAGAATGTGGCTTTCGGCTTGCGCATCAAAAAATGCAAAGAAAAAGAAATTGAAGAAAAAGTAAAGCTTATGTTAAAGACCGTTAATTTAAGCGGTTTTGAAAACAGAGATGTTTCACAACTCTCAGGCGGTCAGCAGCAAAGAGTCGCCATTGCAAGAGCTTTAATTAACGAACCGAAAGTACTTTTATTGGATGAACCGCTTTCCGCTTTGGATTATAAATTAAGAAAAGATATGCAGGTGGAGCTCAAAAATATACAACGCGAAACCGGTATCACTTTTGTATTTGTAACACATGACCAGGATGAAGCGCTTTCTATGTCTGATACGGTGATGGTCATTGATAAAGGCGTTATACAGCAAATCGGCACTCCCGAAGACATTTATAACGAGCCTATCAACGCTTTTGTTGCAGATTTTATCGGTGAGAGTAATATTATTGACGGCAAAATGATAGAGGACTATAAAGTGCTCTTAGATGGCGTTGTATTTGAGTGTGTGGACAAAGGCTTTGCAAAGAACGAAGCGGTTGATGTTGTTATTCGTCCGGAGGATGTAGATGTTGTTGAACCGGAAAAGGGCATGCTTCGGGCTACAGTAACTGCAGTAACCTTTAAAGGCGTGCATTTTGAAATTATTGCAGATGTGCAGGGCTTTAAATGGATGATTCAATCCACGGATATTTCCTATGTCGGTGACCATATCGGCATATATATCGAGCCGGATGCTTTTCATATCATGAAAAAGAGTGAATACTCCGGTATGTTTGGTGATTACAGCACCTTTAGCGATGAAATCGAACAGCTTTCCGATGTGAACTTTACGGAAAACGAGGTACCTGCGGATGAATAAAAAAACTAAGAACCGTAAAAAGTATCTCTCGGCTATATATATATTATGGATGCTGTTATTTACAATTTTGCCGTTATGCTTAGTTGTTTATTTTTCCTTAACCTCGAAGGATGGCAACTTCAGCTTTGAAAATTTGAAGAATATTGGTGAATACACGCCTGTTTTTCTTTCTTCAATTAAATTATCGGCGATTTCAACCATTATTTGTCTATTGCTCGGTTATCCTTTTGCGTATATCATTTCAAAGGTAAAAGCATCCAAACAAGTTATTTTCATGATTTTTATCATGTTACCTATGTGGATTAATTTCCTTTTAAGAACATATGCATGGATGACATTGTTGGAAAATAACGGTATCATTAATAAATTTTTTTCATTATTCGGAATCGGACCGTTTCATATGATTAATACACAGGGCGCGGTTGTGCTCGGTATGGTGTATAACTTTTTACCGTACATGATTATTCCGATTTTTAATGTAATTACTAAAATTGATAAAAGTGTGGTTGAAGCGGCACAGGACCTTGGTGCGAACAATGTTCATGTCATGGGGCGTATTATCATTCCTCTGAGTATGCCCGGCATTGTTTCCGGCATTACAATGGTCTTTGTTCCGGCTGTCAGTACCTTTATTATTTCTACCATGCTCGGCGGCGGCTCTAATATGATGATTGGTGACTTGATTGAGCTGCAGTTTTTAGGCGGCTCTTACGACCCGAATTTAGGCTCCGCTCTCTCACTTGTCTTAATGGTGCTTATTTTGATCAGCATGGGTATTATGAATGAATTTGATGATGGAGAGGGGGATAGTATGGTGCTATGAAAAAGTTTTTTTCTAAAGCATATGTAGCGTTTATTTTCCTTTTCCTGTATGCACCGATTGTTGTATTGGTTGTATTTTCATTCAATAATTCAAAAAGCCGCTCCGTGTGGCATGGTTTTACTTTCAAATGGTATGCAGAATTATTTCAGGATGAAGCTATAATTGAGGCTTTTGGCACAACAATGCTCGTTGCAACATTGGCGGCAATTATTGCCACCTTATTGGGAACAATGGCGGCTATCGGTTTTGTGAATATGAAAAAAGCACCGAGAAAGTTTTATATGCAAGTCAATAATATACCGATGCTAAATCCCGAGATTGTGACCGGCGTTTCTCTGATGCTGCTTTTTGTCAATATAGGTAGATTTTTAGGTGGTCTTGAGCTTAGTTTTGCAACACTGCTTTTAGCCCATATTACCTTTAATGTACCCTATGTGATTCTCAATGTAATGCCAAAGCTAAAGCAAATGGACAATCACTTATTTGAAGCTGCATTGGATTTGGGGTGTAAACCGATACAAGCATTCTTTAAAGTGGTCTTACATGAAATCCTGCCCGGTATCATTTCCGGCTTTATTATGGCGTTTACACTTTCTTTCGATGATTTTGTTATCAGTTATTTTACAAGCGGACCGAAATCACAAACGCTGTCACTTATCATATATGCAATGACAAGAAAGCGTATCAGTCCGAAGATTAATGCTTTATCCACTATCATGTTTATCACTGTTTTTGTATTGTTGTTAGTCGTGAATTTAAGGCAAAATAAAGATAAGACAACGATTCGAAAAAGGGGGAAGATGATAGGATGAAAAAAATCATCAGTGTTTTACTGTTGGCTTTGTGCTTAACATCTTTATTCTCAGTAAGCATTCACGCCGAAACCCCGGAAATCAATGTGTATAATTGGGGAGAGTATATTCCGGACGGCACGGATGGCTTTATCGACCTCAACGAGGAGTTTACCAAAAAAACCGGTATTCGCGTCAATTACACCACTTTTCAGAGTAATGAAGAAATGTATGCAAAGCTTTCCGGCGGCGGTGTGAGCTATGATTTAGTCTTTCCCTCGGATTATATGATATCCAAAATGATATCACATGATATGCTTGAAAAAATCAATTTTGATAATATCCCGAATTATAAGAATATCAGAGATGAGTTTAAAAACCTTGAATATGACCCGCAAAATGAATATTCTGTACCATTTACCGGCGGTACAGTGGGGATTATTTATAATAAAAAGCTCATAAAACCCGAAACAGATTTAAACACATGGGATGTACTTTGGAATGAAGATTACAAAGGACAAATATTGATGTTTTCAAATTCGCGTGATGCCTTTGCCTGTGCTTTTTCAAAACTCGGCTATAGCTTAAATACGACCGATGAAAAAGAATGGATAGAAGCGGCAGAGGAGCTAAAAAAGCAGAGGCCGCTCGTACAATCTTATGCCATGGACCAGATAATGGATAAGATGATTGCCGGGGAAGCAGCATTGGCACCATACTATGCGGGGGATGCGCTTATTTGTATGTCTGAAAATGAAGATTTGGATTTTATCATTCCCGATAATGCTGTATTTAACCGATTTGTGGATGCAATGTGCATTTTGAAAGGCTCCAAGCATCAAAAAGAAGCAGAAGCATATATCAACTTTATCTTAGAGCCGGAAATAGGGGAGCAGATTTCTTCCTATTTAGGCTATACAACTGTCAATAAAGAATCATATAAGTTGTTGGATGAAGAGATGCGCAACAGTCCTATTTCTTATCCGGATGAGAATAAGCTCAAAAATGCAGAAGTTTTTGTTGCTTTGCCGGAAAGTATTGATGCGCTGCAGCAGGAACTATGGACATCCATAAGAGCCGACAATAGCGGCTCGGTATGGTCAATTGTTTTGGTTATTGGCGCATTCGCTTTGGTATGGGCAGCAATTGCTTTTTATAAACGGGTAATTAAGAGAAAAAAATTCAAATAGCTAATGCAAAATATCTTAAAAAAGTGTTGACTTTTTAGTAGTACTATGCTAAAATAACTGCGTTGTGCGAGAGTGGCGGAATCGGCAGACGCGCACGTTTGAGGGGCGTGTGGGGTGACTCGTACGGGTTCAAGTCCCGTCTCTCGCACCAAAGGAATGAGCAACCAAAAGGTTGCTCATTTTTCTTTGGTGCGAATGATGTTTGCCTGCGGCAAATGATGTTGGCTTCGCCAATGATGCTTGCTTACGCAAATGATGTTTTGCTGCGCAAAATGATTGGCAAACATCGCATCATTGCGAGTGAAACGAGCAACATCATTATGAACGAAGTGAATAACATCATTTTTGAGCAAAGCGAAAAAACATCATTTTGATTTGCATAAAATATATAAACTACGTATAAACTGGATTTTTATAAAATGTTTTTAGCGTAGAACGGTCACAAATTGGTCGGCAAAGAAAAACTCTAATAAGTATTGTGCCTGTATTTGTATAGGTTTATAGGCGCCGAAAAAGTTTGAAAGACAAGAAAGTGTCCCGTCTCTCAGCTTCAAGTCCCGTCTCTCGCACCAAAGGAATGAGCAACCAAAAGGTTGCTCATTTTTCTTTGGTGTGAGAGACTGTTTGATATGAACCGTGATAGTAGGGGCCCCCGAAAAGTATTGCAAAGCAAACTTTTTGGGGAGAGGAGAAAGAAACGGAACAACACTTAAGGATTTGCCTGCAAATTCTTTCTGTTGCGGAGTTTATTGTGACGAAAGTCCCGTCTCTCGCGAAATTTTTCAGCATCCAAAAGGATGCTGTTTTTTACTTGGTCGGGGGACAATTTAATTTGAAATGCTATTTAGATGTGCCTTGCAAAGCAACACCGTTGACATACAGGGTATAGCCGTTGCTGATAACATTTGCCGCATTACCGTTAAACTCAGTAATATAGGTGTCACCGGTCAAGGTCCATTTGCTGGTTTTATCGAGCGTTACGCTAACTGTTCCAACACCGCTTGAAACCGATTCACCTTTGGCATTTGTAATATTGCCGCTTACCGTGCCGGTAAAATTGGAAGATTTTGAAAGATTCAAGTTAAGAGTTGAATTATCACCAACAAGAATTGTTCCTTTCAATACTTGCCCTTGGGCATTAACCGTGGCAATATTATCTGACCCGCTCCAGCCATCATCGCAAACCGAGAGAAGGATGTTTTCGGAGTCTTCATTCTTAATATTCACACCTGTGAGATTTATTATTGCATTGGTATTTGTAACATGGAACACATGACCGCTTTTGCTTGTAATTGTGCCGCCATTCATAGTGAAAGATGAAGTACCGCTATCCGCATCGCCTGACATTGACTGATAAATCATGATTGTATCGAGGAAGGTGGCATTACCATTCATTTTCGTGTTATTGGCGGTTAAGCTACTATTGCTAATGCTTACACTGTTCTTACCCTCTATACAAACGCCTTCGGAAAGGTTTGAAACAAGCTCAGCTTTCGAAACAGATACATCAGCAGTTGAATAAATGGCAGGGGATCCAAGTCCGCTTGTAGTATAGCTACCGCCGAATACTGTAACCGTACCGCCGCCTCTGTCGGTACGAATTGCCGCAGAAGAACGCCCCTCGGTTGTGATGGTAAGGTTTTGTGCTTGAGTGATACCGCCACCGGTTGTCATAATGCCTCCTGCATTATCGCCGGTCGTGTGAATAATCGTGTCCTTGATTTTCACTGTCGTACCATCACCGGATGCACCATTTTGCCCGCCATTTCCGCCGTATGAGAAAATACCGTTAGAACCTGTAGCTGTCGTCTCTATCTTACCGCCGGTAATCGTGGTGGTACCGCCGCCTTTAACCATTACAGCAGAGTTAATGCCATAGAAATTACAGTTATCACCGCCGTCGGAATCACCGGATTTAGTTACTGTCGGATTATTAATGATTACATTTTCACCGGTATCAATAAGCAGAGCATTTTCATCTGCAATGGTTGAAGTGTAGGTTTTATCTGTTTGTGTGTCAGCAGCCTCGATGGTTGTTGCGCCGCTGTAACTTACAGAAGCGCTTGATCCGCCCGGTCCTCCTGATCCGCCTCCTTCGCCACCATCGGGCGGTGCATCTGCTTGGTTGTTTTTAACACATGCCGTGAGAATTAAAGTGAATATAAGTGTGACGGCAAGGATTACCGATATCATTTTCTTTTTCATAATTGAACTCTCCTTTACTTTTCATTTTTCAAGTTCAACATGATTATATGCACATAACCTAAAGAGAACCTAAAGCCTTTGAATTATTCTATAAAGTGCTTTATTGCTGTTAAAAATGGTGAGTATTGATTATACATTTCATTCATTAAACTTTTTGCATTTTATATTATATCCAAATATATAATACTTTTTAGGTTTTTTTAAAGGATAATTATTGACTAATATAATGTTTTAGTATATAATGTTAAAACGATGTGTCAGACACATTAATTTAGTATCATATTTGCAGAAGTGGCGGAATGGCAGACGCGCTAGATTCAGGTTCTAGTGGTAGCAATACTGTGTGGGTTCAAGTCCCATCTTCTGCACCATAAAAGGTATACAGACCTTGCGTCTGTATACCTTTTATAATTACAATGGACTTGAACCCGAGAGGGTCTGAGCGTGAAGAAAATATCACAGTGTGATATTTTTAGCGAAGAGCGGTGAGACGGGTACCGAATGTGAAACATTGGGTCGGCGAGCCATTAGTATGCAAGCGAAGCGAAGCAGACGGCAAGTCCCATCTTCTGCACCATAAAAGGTATACAGACCTTGCGTCTGTATACCTTTTATAATTACAATGGACTT
>JAFWGH010000038.1 GCA_017512465.1 Clostridia bacterium | reverse complement strand
TTTTGAGCAGCTTCTTGCATAGCATTTTGCTTGGTGACATTGGTTTGAATCGCCCAACGCGTAATTTTCATTTTGTTCTTATCTGCACCGGTTTCAATAATCAGTGCATCTTCTTTAGTAGAAACAACCTTGCCGAGAATGCCGCCAATCGTAACAATTTCATCACCGATTTCGACATTGTTGCGCATTTGTTCTTCTTCTTTACGGCGTTTGTTTTGCGGTCTGATCATCATGAAATACATCAACACAAACATACCGCCGATTAAAGCGAGCATGCCCCAAGTTGAACCGAAGAAACCGGATGCACCGCCTGTGGCGGCTTCTAAAGTAATTAAGTTCATATCATTATCCTCCGAATAAGTATCTTAGTTATTATATATGAAAATATAAATAAATGCAAGCATTTTATATACGTGTATCTAATTTATTCACATATTCTTCAAAAAAGCTATCATATCGCTGCTGCTCAATCGCTGTTCTGATTTTTTCCATCAATTCATTGTAAAAATGCAGATTATGAATCACGGCAAGGCGCATGCCCAGCATCTCACCTGATTTGAGAAGGTGGCGAATATAGGCTCGTGAATGTTTTGTGCAAGCTTCACAGGTACAGCGCGTATCAATCGGTTCAAAGTCCGTGATATACTTAGCATTATTTAAGTTAAGTATACCGTCCCAGGTAAAGACTTGTCCATGTCTTGCATTACGAGAAGGCATAACACAATCAAATAAATCCACACCGAGCTTAACAGCCGTGATAATATTACCCGGAGTGCCGACACCCATGAGATATCGGATTTTATTCTCTGGCATATACGGCTCAATTTCTCCGATAATGCGGTACATTTCTTCCTTAGGTTCCCCTACCGCTAAGCCGCCAATACCGTAACCGTCTAAATCCATAGCAGCGATGCGCTTCATATTGTCTATGCGAATATCTTCAAAACAGCAACCTTGATTAATACCAAATAGGAGTTGTTGCTTATTCACAGTATCCGGTAATGCGTTTAATCGCTTCATTTCTGCTTGGCAGCGCTCGAGCCAGCGAATAGTGCGTTCGCTCGATTCTTTGGCATATTCATAGGTTGCGGGGTTTTCTACACACTCATCAAAGGCCATTGCTATGGTAGAGCCTAAATTGGATTGAATACGCATGCTTTCTTCCGGACCCATAAAAATGCGCCTTCCATCCACATGAGAAGCAAAGGTAACGCCTTCTTCTTTAATATTATTCAATTTTGCGAGCGAAAAAACTTGAAATCCGCCGCTATCGGTTAAAATCGGACCTTCCCAACCGGTAAATGCATGCAAGCCGCCGGCTTTTTTAATCACTTCATCACCGGGGCGTACATGTAGATGATATGTATTGCAGAACATGACTTGACAATTATTAGCCTTCAAATCGTTAGCAGACAGTCCGCCTTTAATGGCTGCAGCAGTTGCAACATTTTGAAAAGCGGGTGTTTGCACCGTGCCGTGTACGGTTTGAAATTCGCCGCGTCTTGCTTGCTTGTCTTTACATAATATTTTCATTTTTACTCCAAAATATCTTTAATTAATGGCATTTACCCAATAAAAAAAGGTGCGTACTGCCGATAATTACTTTTGTTATTATATCAAAATGTTTGCAAAAGTCAAACAAAGCGTTTAAATTTTGTCTGTAATAAACATCGCATCGCCAAAGGAAAAGAAACGATACTGCTGCTCAACCGCTTCCTTGTAAGCATGCAGTACATTCTCTCTTCCGGCAAGCGCACTGACAAGCATGATTAAGGTGCTTTCCGGCAAATGAAAGTTTGTAATCAGTGCATCAATGCATTTAAAGCGGTACCCGGGATAAATGAATATTTCGCTATCACCCTCACAAGGAGAAATCATTCCGTTTTCATCTGCCGCAGTTTCCAAAGTGCGGCAGCTGGTTGTGCCAACAGCAATAATTCTTCCCCCTGCAGTTTTGGTTTCGTTAATTATCTTTGCAGTGATATCCGGGATATGATAATGCTCGGAATGCATAACATGGTTTTCAATATTCTCCGCTTTTACCGGTCGGAAGGTGCCAAGACCGACATGCAGTGTGACATATGCAATCTTTACACCTTTATGTTTTAGCTTTGCAAGCATTTCATTTGTAAAATGCAGACCTGCGGTAGGTGCGGCAGCAGAGCCTAAGTGCTTAGAATACACGGTTTGGTAGCGCTCTTTGTTTTCAAGCTTTTCTTTAATATAGGGTGGAATCGGCATGGAGCCGATTTGTTCGAGCAGGTGAAAAAAATTTCCTTCATACTCAAATGTTATCACACGATTGCCACTTTCTAATACTTTTGTAACTGTGCACTGCATGATACCGCTAAAATCAAACCTGGCGCCTTCTCGCGCTTTTTTACCGGGTTTTACAATACATTCCCACTCTGTACCGGAAATCTGTTTTAAAAGCAAAAATTCAACCACTGCTCCGGTTTGAAGTTTTGTACCGAATATTCTTGCGGGCAAAACGCGTGTATCGTTGAGCACCAAGCAGTCATTTTCATCGAGTAAATCGAGCAAATCGTAAAAATGGCGGTGCTCAATTGCACCGGTTTGCTTATGCAAGAGCATCAAGCGAGAAGCATCCCGCTGTTCTAAAGGATGCTGCGCGATTAATTCTTCGGGTAATTCATAGTAAAAATCACTTTTTTTCATTTTTTCTCCGGCTGTTTCACAATAAGAAATAATTGACTATTATTTATATAAATGATAAAATAT
Source organism: Clostridia bacterium (assembly GCA_017512465.1). GTDB lineage: Bacteria > Bacillota > Clostridia > Oscillospirales > Acutalibacteraceae > RUG714. Next base: position 3,041 of record JAFWGH010000038.1, on the reverse strand, counting down.
AAATAATTATGGTTTCGAATAATTATTATAATGCATATATCGTGCGTTTACAACATTTATTTTTACAGGGGGTAAATTTATATGAAACAATATAAAGTTGGAATCATCGGATGTACCGGCATGGTCGGTCAGCGTTTTGCAACCTTACTTGAAAACCATCCTTGGTTTGAAGTTGTGCTTTTGGCTGCCAGTAAAAGAAGTGCCGGCAAGAAATATGAAGATGCCGTAAAAGACAGTTGGAAAATGAGCACACCTATTCCGGATAATATGAAGGATATGGTCATTTATAATGCTGAAGAAGATGCGCAAAAAATTGCAAGTTTAGTTGATTTTGTATTTTGCGCTGTCAACATGAAAAAAGATGATATTAGAGCTTTGGAAGAAAAATATGCGCGTTTGGAATGTCCGGTTGTATCCAACAACAGCGCGCATCGCCATACCGATGATGTACCTATGCTTTTACCGGAGTTAAATCCCGAGCATGCCGCTATTATTGAAAAACAAAGAGTGCGCTTGGGAACAAAGCGCGGTTTCATTGCCGTGAAGCCGAATTGCTCTATTCAGTGCTATGTACCTGCTCTCTACCCTCTTGATAAAGCAGGTTATACAGTTAAGGATGTATTAGTTTGCACTTATCAGGCGATTTCCGGTGCCGGTAAAAACTTTGAAACTTGGCCGGAAATGGTGGATAATGTCATCCCCTTTATTGGCGGTGAAGAAGAAAAAAGCGAAAAAGAACCGCTCAAGATTTGGGGTAAGATTGATGGAGACATCATCCGCGATAGCGCAAGACCGAATTTCACGGCACAATGCATCCGTGTCCCTGTTACAGATGGTCATACAGGAGCTGTGTATGTTCGCTTTGAGGATGGTAAAAAGCCGACAATAGAGCAGTGTATCAAAATTTGGAATGAGTATAAAGGTGCGCCGCAGGAGCTGTCCCTTCCGAGTGCACCGAAGCAGTTTTTAAACTATTTTTATGAGGATAATCAGCCGCAATGCAAGGAACAAAGAGATTTGGAAAACGGTATGGCGGTTTCTATCGGCAGATTGAGAGACGATACTCAGTATGATTATAAATTTGTCTGTCTTGCGCACAATACCATGCGCGGCGCTGCAGGCGGTGCGGTATTGATGGCTGAATTACTTGCAGCAAAAGGCTATTTTGATTAATATTTGGAGATTAATATGAGTAAACCGATTATTTTTAAAGGCGCAGCGGTAGCGATTGCCACACCGATGTATGCCGACGGAAGTGTAAATTACGATGTTTTGGCGCAACTGATAGATTTTCAGTTAAAAAATAACACGGACGCTATCGTGGTATGCGGTACGACCGGTGAAGCGAAAACCATGAATACGGATGAACATATTAAAGTTATAAAATTTGTGGTAGATGAAGTTGCGCACAGAGTACCGGTTATAGCCGGTGCCGGCAGTAATGACACGGCTTACGGTGTTTCTCTTGCCGATGAAGCGGTTGACTGTGGAGCCGATGCGCTTTTGCTGGTTACGCCCTATTATAATAAAACTTCACAAGAGGGACTAATTCATCACTATAATTATATTGCCGACCGCGCGAAGAAACCGATTATATTATATAATGTACCCTCGCGCACCGGTATGAATATTCTGCCCGAAACATATGCCGAGCTTGCGAAGCATCCGATGATCGTGGCAAGTAAGGAAGCCAATGGCGATATTTCTGCTTTGGCTAAGAGTATTGAGCTTTGCGGTGATGATTTAACATTCTATTCCGGAAATGATGATCAGACCACAGCTTTTATTTCCTTAGGCGCAAAGGGTGTTGTTTCTGTTTTGTCCAATATTATGCCGCTTGAAGCACATAATATTGCTGCAGCGGCGTTGGAAGGCGATTTCAAAAAAAGTGCCGAGCTGCAAATCAAATATTTGGATATGTGCAATACACTTTTTTGTGATGTGAATCCCATTCCGGTAAAGGAAGCATTGAATTTAATGGGATTTGAAGCCGGTAAATGCAGAATGCCTTTATATCACTTGAATGACAAGAATCAAGAAAGACTGATTACTTGCATGAAAAAATACGGCTTATTGAAATAAAGAGGAAAGGTTGTTTAAAATGACAGATATTATTCTTTGCGGTTGTTGCGGTAATATGGGGCGCGTAATTACATCCCTTTGTGAAAGTGATGATGTAAAGATTGTCGCGGGAGTGGATACATTCAATAATAAAAAAACGGATTATCCCATATTCCCCTCTTTTGATGATGTCTCGGTAAAAGCAGATGTTATCATTGATTTTTCTAATCCTACTGTTCTTGATTCTTTACTCGATTATGCGGTACGCACCGCCACACCGGTTGTCATTGCGACTACAGGCTATGACGATGAGCAAATATCGAAAATCAAATTCGCATCGGAAAAAGTTGGTATTTTTTTCACCTTTAATATGTCCTTAGGCATTAATTTAATGTGTGCCTTGGCAAAGACTGCAACAAAGGTATTAGGAAACAGCTTTGATATAGAGATTATTGAAAAACACCATAATCAAAAAATAGATGCGCCGAGCGGAACAGCGATTATGCTTGCAAACGCGATTAGTCAAGAGCTTGAAACAAAACCACTGTATGAGTATGACCGCCACTCAAAGCGCGAGAAAAGACCGAAAAACGAAATCGGTATTCATTCCGTTCGCGGCGGCACTATTGTCGGTGAACACGAAGTAATATTTGCAGGTACGGATGAAATTGTTTCCATTAAGCACCAGGCAATGAGCAAAAAAGTATTTGCCACCGGTGCCGTTAATGCCGCTAAGTTCCTAAAAGGCAAAGAAAACGGTATGTATTCCATGGAAGATATTATTAAGTGATTTAGTATAAAACACCCGATAGAGTATATTTCTCTATCGGGTGTTATTATTGGTCTTAAGCGTAGACAAAACCCCCGGTTTTACCGGGGGAATGAAACCGGCTTCAGCAATAACAAAACCGGCGAGCGAAACGCAAGCCGAAAAGTCTTGTAATAACACAAAATCTCCAAGTATAATGAGATGGCTTGAC
>JAFWGH010000037.1 GCA_017512465.1 Clostridia bacterium | reverse complement strand
GGTTTTTTCACCGCCGTGATTGACAAGCGCAACTGTAGTGGGATAGCTGCTGCTTGGAGTATAAAGCCTTGTACCATGATTTGCGCTTGTTCCAAATACTTCGCTTACATTTGAATAAAAATCATTGACTGTAATTTTAGTGGGAGCATTATATGAAAAGCCGATATTATTGAACGATTTGATATTGCTGTAGCTGCCTGTAAAGGCGCAGTTGTCAATCGTGGCTGTGAGTTGTTGACTCCATCCGATAAAGCCGCCGATGTAACCTCCCTGCCCGGAGCCTGTCTTATTGATACTGCCGGCGAATATGCTGTTTTCGATATTAACCGTATTTGCAGTACCGGCGTGACCGATAAATCCGCCTAAATAATTATTTGAACAATTTACATCGGCATAAATATCCACATTTTTGATGGTACAGCTTGTTCCACTTCCCGGTAATGATTTTACAAGTGCCGCCGAATGAATACCGGAGGAGGTAATACTACCTGCCAAGGTAAGGTTTTGGATGGTTGCATCCTTCACAACCTCGAATGTTGCCACAGAGGCATTCCCGCCGGAGATGTTGACCGTCAATGTGTGAGAGCCGCCATCAAACGTGCCGCTGAACGTGCCTGAAACCATCGTTGTAACAGGTCCCACATCCGCAGTCATCCGTACGATTTTTCCGCTGTAAGTATTTCCATCCTTCACGCTGGCGGCAAAGCTGTTCCATTCGTCAACATTGCTGATTGACAGCACATCGACAAAGGTCGCGGTGTATTCCGCGTCGGCTTCAGCCGCTACGATTTCGGGAGTCCATCCGGTGAATTCATAGGAATGGTTCTCGTCGGCAGGTTTCGCCTTGATTTGACCAATTGAATCGGAAAATTCAGGTGTTTGACCCGCGTTAACCGTGCTTGTGCCGATAACGCTATCGTCATAGTTCTTCCAAGTAACAGTGTATTGACGAACACTTTGGCTATATACAGCGGTGTAGGTGACATCGCCTGTTACGGCAGTAACCTCGGGTGACCAGCCTGCAAAAGAATAGGTGTACTGTGCATCGTCTGCTTTAGTCGGTGTTGCTTTGTCATAAGTCGGAACAGTACCCTCTGCTACATCGGTATCGGTTTCAAGAACAGTTCCGTCCGCATTTTTCCATGTTACGGTGTAGGTAACGTAAGTACCAAAGGTGATTGGTGCAAAATCATCATCTGTTTTTTCCAAAACAAGGATGTACTCAAGCACGTTGCCGTTCTCATCAATAGGAACATAGCACTTGCCGGAAGCATCGTCTTTAACATATTTAAAATAATATTCCCTTGTACTAAAGTTGTTGCTCGACAGATATATATCGGAAGAAGTGACGGTACCGTTGGCTTTATTCCAATCTTCACAAGCTTTATAAGAAGAAAACTCCAGGAATTGCCCTGCTTTTAAAACAGCGCCTCCAAATAAAGCATGAACATTAGTATCACCTAAAGATATTTTATCGCCGGTTTGAAGCTCGGAAGCATTAATTTGTGAACCCGCTTCGTATTCTGTTGCAAATGCGCTAAAGGGCAAAACGGAAAGAACCATTATGACCGCGAGCGCAATCGCGAGAATTTTTTTAGATAATTTCAATTTCAAATTCATCCTTTCAAAATTTTAATTTGGTTTTAAGGCAACACCGCATAGTTTAAAGCACTTTTTGAATAAGAAACTTTTGATAGTGTGGAGTGTGGAGTTGTGGCGGCAACACTGCGTGTTGCATTTTATAATGCGAAACTCTGTTTCGCCACCTTAATTGCTAAATTCTAAATGCTAAATGCTAAATTTTAAATTAGAATGTAGAAATTAAAAAGTAGAATGAATGGTGCGGCACATTAAATTCTAAATGATAGATTGTTAAAATGCGCACATCGTGCGCCACCATAATTCAACATTCAACATTCTAAACTCAAAATTCTTCCGAAAATTGTGCTTTTCATTGCGGCTCACCGCAAAATGAAACCATGCGGCGTTGCCTTAAGGGTTTATAACAATGTTATTTGGTTTTATCCGCTGACCGCGTATTTAAATACCGGATATTGCCTGAACGGCAACCAAATCAGCAAATTGCTAACTATTTTGGCAAGGCGAAAACTTGCAAAGTAAATGCAGAATGAGTAGTGGCTTTGTAACGCCACCGCCATTTTTCTTTTTCCTTTCTTCTTTGCGCACGCAGTGAGCCTGCGATGCGTTTTCATACTACTCTCTACTTTTCACCTTGTTGGAGATTTATACTTACATCTGTAATATTATAACATTAATTTTTAAAATAGAGGGTGACGAAAAGGAACCGTTACTTTTTCATGAAATTTTTGCCCTCTATATGTGTAAAAAACACAAAACCCACAGAAAAGCGAAAACTTTTCTGTGGGATTTTATCACAACAGTTATTTGCGAAACCGCCTTATTCCTCGCACCGGTGCGCTTGCGGTATGACCACCCTGACCACTGTGCCGCCGCCCGGACGTTGTGCAATCACCAATTCTCCCTTGCACATCCACGCAAGCCTTTCGCGAATATTTTTGAGCGCGATATGCGGTTGATTATTATCCGCCGGCTGAAAGCCCGGGCCGTCATCTTCCACAATAATTTCACTTGCCGCATCCGCTTTGCGCGTGCGGATGGAAACATGTATGGGCGCGTTGCTTGCGCGCATGCCGTGCTTCACCGCGTTTTCCACAATGGGCTGCAATGTGAGCGGCGGCATGCGAAAGGCGGTGTGCGGTGTGTCAAAATCGACAAAAAGGGTATCCTCAAACTGCGCCTGTTCCACGGCGAGGTAGGCGCGGGTGTGCTCGAGTTCCTCCGCAAAAGGAATGGTATTCTCGTCGACTATCGCGGTAAAATTCTTGCGCAGGTAAGTCGTAAAATCCATCGTGACCTGCTTTGCTTTTTGCGGGTCCTGGTCACAGAGATAGTAAATGCTCATCATCGTGTTATAAATAAAGTGGGGGCGCATCTGTAAGACCATGATATCCGCGCGCTGGTTCGCAATTTCTCGTTGCTGGCGCGCGTATTGTTCTAAATTTTCCGATAAAATAATGCCAAACATCAACAAAGCGAACAGCGCCATGCACAATATCACGAATACTTCGGCTTCCACAAACATATCAATGCATAACACTGCCGTCATGGGCAGCAAATACACCAAAAGCGCCGCAAAATAGCGCCCGGAATACTCCTTGTGCCACCGAACAGCATACACAATGTTTAAAAGCATAATCGCAAGCAGTGGTACGAGTGCCCACGCGTACAACGGGCCGCGCAAATAGCGATTATCCGCCGTAACAAAGTAAAAAACATCTGTAAACTGCGCGGCAATCAGAACAATCATGTACACACCCAGCAATACCGCAATCACTTTAAACAAGCGGCTTTCTTTGAGTTGTTTTCCACGGCAGTGCAGTAAAAAAACAGTCGGCAAAACCACCAAGGATGAAAGGAAAAGCGATTCAAAAAAATACACGATTCTTTCCGCCACTGCCATGCGGGGATTATCCCAAAAAAGCAATGCAAAAAAACAACTGAGCGAGCACACAAACAGCAGCGAAAACAAAGTAACGAAATAGTGCTTGCTCCATCGGTCGGTCGCAGGTGTTAAAACGGAAAAGGTAATCCCGAATGCCATTGTCACCAGCATCGCGCCGATAACCGAAAAGCCGATAACCCGGGTGGTTTCAATCATGTTTCACTACCTCCCAACCAAATCGGGTGACGCAGGTTTTTGAGTTGTTTTCTGACACCCTCGGGTGTAATCGGCTTAAGCATAAAGCCGCTCGCTCCCGTGCCCCACGCATCTAAGGAATAGTCGCTGTATGCCGTTAAATATATCACATCGGTGCGAGGGTTTATCGCGAGCAAAGTGTTACACAACTCCAAGCCGGTCGTGTTTCTCAACTCAATATCCAAAAAAGCGAGCGCAACACTGTTTTGCTTTGCATATGCGATTGCTTCGCCGGCATCGGTAAAGCCGCTCACGGCGGCATGCGGCAAAACCTCCTTTAAAACCGGTAAGCCGCCGGTTAAAACAATCTTTCTATCGTCTACCATAATCACATTGAGTTTTTCGCCACTTTGCATGGCGTCGAATAACACATTGATATCCGTATCCAATGCCTCGGCAAGCCGCCCTATCATCACGGCATCGGGCAGGCGGTTACCGGTTTCCCAGTGGGCTATTGCAGAGCGGGTAATAAACATTTTATTTGCCAGCGCCTGTTGCGAAAGCCCTTTTTTGCTTCTTAATGCTTTTAAAGTTTCCGAAAATGACCGATTCATGCGTTGCCATACCTCTCAACCGATGCGAACTTTACCAACACTATTATAAACAAAAAATGCGGAGAAAAACAATAGCATTTTTGAAAAAACGCAATATCGTTTGCTGCCGCAGGTCACAATTTGCGCACGCAGTGCGCCCGCACCGCATTCTCGATTGCCCCTGTTTTCGGCAAATTACTTACAATTGTTTTTGTTTTTGTCACTTAGGCAACACTCCCGCTTTACGGTGTAAATTAGGTTACATATTGAGGGTATTTTGCATATATGCAAAGCGAAAAAACCATGCTATATTGAGAGTGTAATCAGTGAGGTGCTGATGCAAAAAACAACAAACAGCAAACAAACAAAAAGTGAGTATTCCGAAAAGGAATAGAAAGGAGAACGTCATGAAAAAGTATACAATGAAAAACAGAGTCATTTCAATCGTTTTAGCACTTGTTCTTGCTTTTTCCGCATGCTCCGCTTTGAGCGCTTCGGCGGCAGTAAAATCCGAAGCGGTGAATGCGAAACATGCGAGCGAACAACAAGGTGTAAAAGAAATTCCCCCGAAGGCTTATGATGCGGGAATGGAGATTATTAAAAAGTTTGTTCCCGAAGGAGACACCATCGCCGAAGTGATAAATTACGTTGTGGAATCCTATCAGGACCAAGGTCCCTCATTGGCGGATATCAGCGGGCAAATCGCAGACTTGCGCAAGGAGATGTGCGCACAGTTTGAAGAGATTAAAGAGCAAATGCAACAATATGCGGAAGAAATCGAGAACAAAATTGTTGACCAAACCGTCATTGCCGGAAAAGGCGTCGGCTTCGATAAACTGATGACCGCGCTGCAGGCAACCGACAGACAAATCTCAGCCATTACCAATGACGACACGCTCAATGAGAATGAAAAAGCGGTAGAAGTAGCTGCATTAATCGGCAACAACACCGAGTGGGTAGAATCGGATAACCTGTATTTCCAATATCAGGACTTTATGAATACGCTTGCCGCACCCAGCTTTGCGGACCAAAAGGACCGTGACCTCTATCAGGTGGTTTACGATGACATGATTCCGCAAGCATTGTTCAGCGGAGAGGCAATCAATATGTCCTCGCCTTACATCGAAAGAGTGATGCTTCTCGGATTGTATGCCTACTCCATCAACGCACAGTGCCTGAAAGCGGCACAGACCGTTTCCGAATTCACTGCCGATGAAGAGGCAACGCTCAATCAGGATGTGGCTTACACCTATCGCCAAATCAAATCCCTCACCAGCATTGTCAACGGCGAAATCATCAACATCAACGACAAGATGTTTGAAACCGAGATTGACGATACCGTGGTAAATCACTTCAACAAATATGAGTCCATCGACAGAACCGTGTTCTTAGACTACGGCGCAAACAGCAAAAAGTACAGCACTCAAATGAGAGTTGCATGCTTCTCCGATGTCGGCGACCAAAGCGTTTTAATGGATATCTTTGACATCATGGACAGCTATATGTTCTCTATGGATGACCTTCAAAAGATAGCAGCCCATGTCCAAGCAAACTATCCCGGCACTTCCCTTCGCACATTCTTAAGTGATGTCGGTTTTGATATGACAAATGTGCCGCAGGATGCACTCATTGCAGTTGGCAGTGTAAATATATACAATATCGAATACTTTGTTGTTGACAGCGGAGTGGCGGCAAGATGTTACTGCAACTTCCCGAGCATTTCGATTGATGACAGCAATGTAAAAACCGAAGATCGTGATTGCTACAAGGCAGTGACCATGCCGGGCGGTGGCCAATATGCCGAAGTACTTTCCGATGGCTATGTTATCAATTTCAATGAAGCATAAGCAAAGGAAATGAGGCAAGGCGAAAACCGGTTAGCAACAGCACAGTTCAATGGATTGAAAAAACAATTGCTAAATCTTTGCAGCAAAGTTTCCATCTTTTCCTTCCTTTTAAGCAGACGACCGATGGTTTGATACCATCGGTCGTCTGCTTATTTGTTAAGCGATAAGGCGCGCGATGCGCGCAATGAGGAATGAGGAACTTTTGATAGTTTGGAGTGTGGAGAGTGGAGTTGTGGTGGCGAGGCTATGCCTCGCATTTTAAATTGCAACGCTGCGCATTGCCGCCTTTCTTGTTCGCTTTAGCGAATATCTCGCATTTTGCGGTGCAAAAACCAAGGTATGGGGACGGTTCTTATACTTCGCTTTTTTTCGATGTATTAGAACCGTCCCCATACTTTGGTTTTGGGTTAAGTGAAAGGCTTCGAGCCGAAGCTCGAAGCCTTTGTAGGTTTTTAATGATTCATCAAAAATCAGCTGAATCTAAAGCTTATGCAAAGAATGCCTCTGCTGCACAACCATATACATAGAATGCTCTTGCGAGATCCTTGTAATTGTTGTTGCCGGAAGTCTTTACAATAGCTCTTGCAATCATTGCTGCGGACAATGTAACATAACCGCTTGCCGTGTTTACGGTGAATGCATTTGCAAAGTCTGCCGCATTGATGCCGCTAACGGTGATAGCATTGTTGCCGTCTGCAAGTGT
>JAFWGH010000036.1 GCA_017512465.1 Clostridia bacterium | reverse complement strand
GCTCCCGCAGTAGCGGAAGCTGCCGGCATTAACTGGTGGAAGTATTACTGGATTGATACCTTTGAAGAATTTTACAGTAATTACGGCTTCATTTATGATGATGTCATTTCAAGCTAAATATTCATAACACACAAGCGGCTGTCGTAAGACAGCCGCTAATTCTTTCGTTATGTGATATGAACACGCAGTAATGGTATGGGTTAAGGCAAAAATATGCTTCACTTATTTTTTAAAACATTTAATTATAATATTATAATATATGAAAAATAGTAGAAATTTAATATTATATATGTTATACTAAAAATAAGTATGTATTCTAAACATATTTTTTAAAAGAAAATGAATAAAAATTATATTACATTTACTCTTTTGCAGTAGCGTTTACGATATATAGGAGAGCCATGAAACATTTATTTGAAGAAAGTATATATGCGCGCAAACAGTTGTTGGAGACAGTTGAGTGCGATGCCGCTTTGCAAGCCGAAATGGAGCATGCCGTTAATCTGATAATGCATACATTTCAAAACGGCGGTAAATTGTTATTTTGCGGCAACGGCGGCAGCGCTGCAGATGCAGAGCATATTGTTGCAGAGTTTGTCGGCAGCTTTTGCGGTTATACAAAAGGTCTGTGTGCGCTTGCGCTTACTGCAAACAGTGCCGTGATGAGTGCGCTTAGCAATGATTTTGGTTTTGAAATTGTATTTAAAAAACAGATTGAAGCTATTGCGACCGACAAAGACCTCGTAATTGCTCTGAGCACAAGCGGGGAGAGTGAAAACATATTGTGCGCTTTGCAGGCGGCAAAATCTATCGGCGCAAAAACACTTCTTTTATGCGGCGAGAATATACCCGGCGTTTCAAGTGATGGGGTGATTGCCGTACCGAGTGCCGATACGGCGCTTATACAAGAAATGCACTTGTTTTTAGGACATTACATGGCACAGTGTGCAAAACAGTATTTCAGCGAAGAGGAGAAAAATGGCTAAACATGTTTTAGTGACCGGCGGTGCCGGGTATTTGGGAAGTATATTAGTACCGCAATTATTGCAACAGGGTTACTGTGTAACAGTACTGGATTTATTCATCTACTCGCAAGCATCCTTGCTCGATTGCGCTTATCATAAAAACTTAACAATTGTGCGCGGTGATTGCCGCGATAAGCAGACAATGCAAGCGGCATTAAAAGGGCAGGATATTGTTTTACCCTTAGCTGCTATTGTCGGGTTCCCGGCTTGTCAGAGAGATAAGACAGCGGCAGTTACCACGAATTTGGAAGCCATCAAAATGCTGCTTTCACTTGTCGAGCCGGAGCAGAAAATTATTTTTCCCTGTACCAACAGCGGCTACGGTATGGGGCAGGGTGAGCAGTATTGTGATGAGACAAGTCCGATTGAGCCTGTCTCTTTATACGGACAGACCAAAATGGAAGCGGAGCGCTTGATATTAGAGCGCGGCAACAGTGTAACATTTCGCTTTGCCACATTGTTCGGCGTTTCCCCGCGCATGCGTACTGACTTACTTGTGAATGATTTTGTGTACCGAGCGCTCAGCGACCGTTCACTGGTTGTATTTGAAGGTGAGTTTGTGAGAAATTACCTGCATGTGCGCGATGCGGCAAGAGCGTTTCTTTTCGCCATGGAGCATTTTGAGCAGATGAAGGGGCAAACCTTTAATTGCGGTTTAAGCGATGCAAATCTGACAAAGTTAGAGCTGTGCGAGAAAATCAAAGCGCATATTCCGGATTTTGAATATGTTAAAGCGGAATATGCTACTGACCCCGATAAGAGAAACTACTATGTTTCCAATGCCAAAATAGAGCGCCTCGGCTTTTGCACGCAGTACACGCTTGATGAAGGCATTGAAGAGTTAATCAAAGCCTACCGTGTGCTGAATAATAAAGTATATGGTAATTATTAATTAAACTTTTTTAACGCACTTGAAAGAGATACAAGAAATGAGAAATGTATATTTTGTACAAGTTGATATTTCTGCATGCCTTGGAGCGCAGAATGCATACCTGCCTTATACAGCGGGTATTCTTGCTGCGAGCGCATGGGAAAGTGCTATTGTAAAAAAAGAGTATGTGATGAAGGAATTCATTTTCCTTCGTGAGGAAATCGAGAGTGTAGTGTCTCGCATGGAGAATCCCGCTATTGTTGCATTTTCCAATTATTGCTGGAGCACAGAGTATAATAAAGCTCTCGCTATTGCGCTTAAAGAGAAGTATCCGGCATGTATTACTGTTTTCGGCGGGCATAATGTTCCGAATAATTTCGATTTTCTAAATGAATATCCTTATGTGGATATTCTTGTGCACGGAGAAGGAGAAGAAAGTGTACGACAGCTTTTTGAAGTGATTGCAACACAAGGTGATTATCAACAAGTACCGAACATCTCTTACAGAGTCGGGGAGAATCAATGCGTTAAAACAGAACAACTTCTTCAGACAGGATTAGAGTATCCCTCTCCCTATTTAGAAGGCTGGTTTGATAGTATTATTGAGCAGCATCCGGAGATTACCTTTAATGCCATTTTAGAAACAAGCCGCGGCTGTCCCCATCAGTGCGCTTATTGTGATTGGGGCTTGTTAAAAAGCAAGGTGCGCCTTTTCCCGCTTGAAAGAATAAAAGCGGAAATAAAGTGGATGAGTGAGCACAAAATTGCATTTGTATGGGGCGCAGATGCGAATTTCGGCTTATTTAAAAGAGACCTTGAAATTGCAGATGCGCTTGTGGCAGCGAAAGAAAGCACAGGCTATCCCGAGCGTATGCGCATGAACTATGCAAAGAATAATTACGAAAATGTTTTCGCGATAGTTAAAAAATTCAAGGCGTGCGAATTTGACAGAATCGGGGCAACGCTTTCCTTCCAAAGCCTATCACCCGAAGTTTTAAAAAACATCGGGCGGCGCAATGATTCTTTAGAGTTTTATAAAAGCCTGCTCACGGAATACAACAAAGAGAATATGAAAACATATTCCGAACTGATTTTGGGCTTACCCGGTGAAACTTACGAAAGCTTTATTGCCGGTATCGGAAAACTCTTTGAAATAGGGCAGCATTTTGTTTTTGAGGTTTACGGCTGTATCTTACTTCCCAATGCTGTTTTAGGGCAAAAGGAAACCATTGAAAAGTTCGGCATAGAAACTGTCAGAACCGAAATAATTCGCCCGCACTTTCAGAATGTGGCATTTGATATACCCGAGTATAATACCATCATTACACAAACGAACTCAATGCGCAGAGATATGTGGGTGCGCGCAATGACATTTTTCTACATTGCCAAAGCATTTCACGGAAACGGATTGTTAAGAGCCTTTGCTATTTATCTGTTTTACCATTGCAATGTTGCTTATGAAAAATTCTATGACGGCATGATTGAGTATTTTGAGGCAAACCCCGATTTATTCATTTCAAAGCTGTATTTTGAGGTTAAGCAGCACGCGATAGAGCAGTCGGTCGGTGCGAATAATCGAAAATTGATTTTTGAGCCTTGCGGAGATATTGTGTGGGATGACCATGAGTTTATGGTCTTACACATTTTGCAAAAACTTGACCTGTTTTTCACCGAGATGCTCCAATACTTAGAAACATTTGATATACCGCAGCAAATATTTTCCGATTTATTAATCTATCAAAAAAGTATTTTGCGCAGACCGAACAATGAAGAAGAAAAAATATCTCTTGCGTATGATATTCACTCTTTTTTGAAGGATGTTTATGTCAATAAACCGCATCCGCTTGAACAAAAAGAGCATCAACTAAAATTAAAAGATACATGTGTTCAATCCAACTGGCGCGATTTCGGCAAAATTGTTGTCTGGTACGGACGCATGGGCTGGTCATCCTATAAAGACGAAATCACAGAGCTTTAACAGCCTGAGAGTATATTACCGATTATAAAGAAAGGGGGCATTATATGAAAAACTTCTATTTAGTGCAAATAGGTGTTTCATATTCTTCTCCCGTCTTTTTACCGTATGCTACCGGCTGTATCGCCGCTTACTTAAAACAAGATAAAGAGATTATGAAGCATTACCATATTCCCGAGATTGTGGTAATGCGCGAAACGCCGGATGATGTGATGAAGCGTTTTGAAAATCCGGATATCGTTGCGTTTTCTTCATATTCTTGGAATTTTGAATATAACAAGGTTGTGGCAAAAGCGTTAAAAAAACGCTATCCGGAGGTGCTCATTGTATTTGGAGGGCATCAGATTTCTCCGGATGGAGCGTATTTGGAGCAGTATGATTTTATTGATGTTTTAATGCATAATGAAGGGGAAGAAACCACTGCTCTGTTTTTAAAAGCGCTTTTGCATCACGATGATTTAAGCACGGTACCGAATGTATCCTTTCGCCGCCACGGGAAAATCATCACCACACAAAAATATATCCCCGAGGATATTTCCGCATATCCCTCACCGTATCTTAGCGGGGTGTTTGATCATCTGATGCAAGAATTCCCCGACAGGGAATTTCATGCCACACTTGAAACAAACCGCGGTTGTCCCTATTCATGTGCATATTGTGAGTGGTGCTTTACTAAAAGAGTGCGTCCGTTTCCAATGGAAAAAATCAAAAAAGAGATTGAGTGGATTGCTTCTCATCACTTGAAATATTGCTATTGTGCGGATGCGAACTTCGGCATACTTGACCGTGATGTGGAAATAGCCGCCTATGTAGTCGAACAAAAGAAGGTATTCGGCTATCCCGATGTATTTAAACCCTGTTATGCCAAAGAGAGCGATAACAATGTATTTGAAGCAGGGTATATCCTTAACAAAAACAACACCGATAAGGGTGTCACGATTGCCTACCAAACATTGAGCCCTGCAGCTCTTGAAAACATTGGCAGAAAAAATTTAACACTCGAGCATTTCTCTTCTTTGGATTTGCGCTATACCGAAGCGGGTATTCCTACCTACACAGAGTTGATATTAGGCTTGCCGGGTGAAACCTTTGAGAGCTTTTGTAAAGGCATATGTTCATTGCTTGAATCCGGACAGAATAATTCAATGACGGTTTATGAGTGCCAAATTTACCCGAATTCACCGATGGCGGCTCCGGAATACCGTGAAAAACACGGCATTAAAACCACCATTATTCCCATGCTCGGTATTCACTATAATCCGACCTTTAACGGTGTTGGAGAGTATTTGGAGATTATTACGCAAACAAATACCATGTCGAAAACGGATTGGGTGAATGCATACATGTTCTCGGTGGTGCTTCAAACATTTCATCATTTGGGTTTGTTGCGCTTTTTTGCGATTTATCTGCACCGCGAGAAACACATTGCGTATTATGATTTTTACTTTGCACTATATCGCTATATACACGATGTGAGCTCCGGCTTTTTACACGAATTATTTGCAGAGCTGTTCCGGCGCAAAGAGGATACGGATACTGCCGATTGGACCTATCAAAAAAAAGCGTTCGGCACCACCGGCTATTATTTTGAAGAAGGCGCTTTTTTAGAACTGATAAAAAGCGGTGAAGTGTTTTGGGAAGAGATTTTACCTTTTTTGAAATCATTTGAAATAAATCCAGATTTGTTTGAGGAATTGTTTTTGTATCAAAAGGGTGTTCTTCGCTCTCTTAACAAAAATGAAGTAGAATTAGATTTACAGTGGAATTTGTATCCTTATTTTGAAGACCAAAGCGGCGGCACACCGCTAAAGCCGGTAAAAGCACATCTGGCATGTAAATCCGATTTAAGCATTCATGACTGGTCGGAGTATGCACGCAAGGTTGTTTGGTTCGGTAAACGCTATTCGGCAATGCTCTTGACAAATGCAAGAGAACAGATTGATTATACCGAAGAGGATGTAAAATGAAAAAAATTTTGATGATACAACCGCCACAGTGGTATCCCGTGACACCGCATCTTGCCGTTCCCTTGTTGAGCGCACAACTCAAAGCCGCAGGGTTTCAAACGGATATTATTGATTTGAATGTTAAATTTTTCAATTTACTTTTAAGCGAAAAAAACTTGTCGGCGGCAGATAAAAAAGCGCGCCGGGATTTGGCAGAGCTGGAGCCGGTTTATGCCCATGCGGACCATGAGGCGATAATACAGCAGGGGACATATGCGCAAAAAGCCGGTGTACTGAAATACCTTTCATTAAAAAAGTTTTATGAAGAATATGCGGCGCAAATACCGCACTTAATTCAAAATATCGAGTATTCCGTCAGGGTACTCAAAGAGGAAGCTTTGTTTTATGACCCGGAAGCGCTTCCGCTCGCAAAGCATAATATTCGCTTAGCATTGCGTTTGGCTTCCATGCCCTTTGCGCCGAATGAGATAGATTTTGATAATTATTTTGTCAACCCGATTTTGAATTTGGATTGGAAGAATATTAAAGCACAAGTTCAGGATAAAAGTGTGAATATGTTCTTCGATTTCTTTAAGGGTTATGTCAAAACCTTTGCAGAAAAAAAATATGATATCATTTGTATAGCGCTCACTGATTTGAGTCAGCTCGTTTCCGTGTTTACGCTGACATCTTTATTAAAAAAATATACCGATGCGTCGATTGTTGTGGGCGGAAATTATGCCACGCAAATCAGTGCGGACTTGGTCAAATTTGAGGAAATATTTTGTGAATACATTGATTATATTTCTATCGGCAACGGTGAAGTGGCACTTCCGGCTTTGTGTCGGGCTTTGAGTGAGCAGGGTGATATAAAAAAGGTTCCGAATGTCATTTTTTACGATAAAGAAGAAAAACAAATTGTAAATACCGGCTTCAGTTGCGCACCGTTTAAAATGGACAGTGTAGCGTATCCTGATTTTACCGGGTATGATTTTAAGGAATACTTCACACCGGAACCGATTTTTCCAATAGAGCTTTCTAAAGGTTGCTATTGGGGCAAGTGTACTTTTTGTGATTATGCATATGGTCAACAGCTGTATTCACCGAAGGCAATTCCGAGAATTATTGATGAATTGCGTTACTTTGCAGATACATATGGTGCAAGCAAGTTTATTTTTGTGGATGAGTGTATTCCGCCTGCATTTTATAACAGACTTGCAAGTGCCATAATTGAAGCGGGTTTGCACATTCACTATTATTCCTTTGCGCGCCTTGAAAACGGTTTTACAAAGGAAGTTTTGGAAAACTTGTACCAATCCGGTGCCCGCTTGTTTTTATGGGGCTATGAGTGTGAATCTCTGCGCATTATGAAACTGATGAATAAAGGGATTGATGCTGAAAACAGGCTCGAGATTTTGAGAAACGCCCGAGAAGCCGGTATATGGAATAACGGATTGTTTATTTTCGGTTACCCCACGGAAACATTAGAGGAAATTCGGCAGACAATGGATGTTATTTTAAACAACCGCGATATTATTTTAAGCTGTACATTTTCTAACTTTGCTTTAAAAAAGCATTCTAAACTGGTAGATGAAATCGGTAAAAACGGTGTGTATGAGTATGCCTCCAACGGAGAGTTTTACACCGTTTATAAAGATAAAATTGATGGTGTTGAGCAAATGGAACGCCGGGCGCTTCGCCGTGGTTTTCAGTTTGAGTTTTTGGAAAAAAATGCACATGCTCTTTGGAGTGTTGTCTTTTCCGATTTTGACCACCTTTTGCTGTATCTTTCAAAATATGGCTGCGACTTTGTAAGCGGTTATCGTTCCGAAAAACGAGTCGCGCCGGAATTCAGGTAATCATGAAAAACTTTAGTGTTACAATCATAGTCGGAGCAGCTAACGAATCCGACTCACTCATCAAAACCGGTGAAGCGATACTGCATTTGTGCAAAGCAGAGGATATAGATAAGATTATTTTTGTGATGCCGCAAAATGCAGCGAGAGAGTGCTCACAGGCGATTGATGAATTAAAAGAAAAGCATCCCTCATGCGTAATGGGCTTGGTGCAAAAACGCCCTTATGTCGGCGGTGCGATTCAAGATGGATTCGATTTGGCAACCTCATCACATATTATGCTGCTGCCCGGAGATTTGGCTGTGGATTTGCATGTGGTGCCTCGCTTGATTGAAGAAGAAAAAAAGAATCCGCAGGGCATTGTCAAGGTGTCGCGCTGGCTTAAAAAAGATGGGTTTATCCATTATTCGCCAACCAGAAAGGTATTGAATGGTTGCGCTCAAAGCTTTTTGCGTGTACTGTATCATACAAAACTAACGGATTTGACCAACCCGGTACAAATCATGCCGACAGCCCTCTACCGCGCGATAGATTGGAAGGAGCTGAATTTCCCTTTTCTTACGGAAATGGTGTTGTGTCCGTTGAAAATGGCAGTTCCAATAAAAGAAATCCCTGCGGCGGGTTACGGTAACGCACAAGGGCATTCCAATAATTCATTCCTGCAAACTGCCTTATACCTAAAAACAGCCTTGCGCATTCGCTTCACGAAACCCGCAAAGCTTTTAAAACAAACAGAAAGATAGAATAAAATGAAAACATTACTTACATCGGTTCCTCAGTGGTTTCCCATCAGTCCTTATTTGGCTTGCGGTATTTTAGCAGGTCAGTTAAAGGCTGCCGGTTATCAGGCAGACACCTTGGATTTTAATGTTGAATTTTTTAATGATATCTTAAAACCCGATTATTTACAAACATCTTTGGCAGCGGCAAAAGCATTTGCCGAAAATCCGCTCTTGCATTGCAGCGATAAGCGGGATGAAGAAAAGTACAGCCGCAAAATGTCTGACATTGCAGGGGAAAGAAACAAGATTATTTCTTCCTATCTTGCAGAGAATGAAGCGAACATCAGCGCAACAATTTCCGAAATAGACGGGGCGGTACAGGTACTGAAAACGAGAGAATTGTTTTATGACCCGGAACAGCTTTACCGCGCAAAGGATATCGTGAAATCGGCACTTCGCATCGCTTCCTTACCGTATGTGCCGGCACGCATTCAAATTGATAATTACATTGCCAATCCATATATGACATATGACTTTGCGGATATTGATTTCCAGTGCCGCGAGCCGCAACTGAATATGTTTGTGCCGTATTTTGAAGAAAAACTGAAAGCGTATGATTTATCTTCGTATCAGTTAATTGGTATATCCATCACGGATTTGAGCCAAATTGTGCCCGGTTTCACATTGGCAAGGCTGCTCAAAAAGTATTCAAATGCAAAAATATGTTTTGGCGGAAACTATGTTTATAAAATTGCCAAAGAGCTTAAACAAATTCCCAAAGTATTTGAGGATTATTGCGATTATCTGCTTATAGGTGATGGGGAAACCACCATTGTTGAGCTTGTTGAATATCTTTCCGGTAAGCGGGAGATTGCACAAGTACATTCGCTTGTATACGCAGACACTAAAGGCGATATTATGGCAACTCAAACCACACCGCCGTTAAATTTGGATAAGATTTATTATCCTGATTTTGAAATGTATGATTTTGAAAAATACTTTTCGCCGGAGATTGTCATTCCCGTGCAGCTCGGAAAAGGCTGCTATTGGGGCAAATGCACTTTTTGTGATTTTTACACCGGCCAGCAGAAGTTTGATTTAAAGAGTGTTGTGCGGGCAGTGGATGAAGTGGAATATCTTTCCCGAAAATACCAAACGCCTTTCTTTAATTTTGTCGATGAGTGTATTCCGCCAAAGTTTTATCATGCCTTTGCAAAAGAAATAATCAAAAGGGGAATTAAAATATACTTTTACTCTTTTGCGCGATTGGAAAAGCAATTCACGCATGAAGTGCTTAAAGTTTTGTACCAAGCAGGTGCGCGTTTCTTTATGTGGGGGTATGAAGCGGAATCCGAGCGTGTGATGAAGCTGATGAATAAGGGCATCGATTTGAAATACCGCAAAAAAATCCTGCGAGATGCAGCGGATGTCGGTTTGTGGAACTTGTGTACTTTTTTACTTGGCTATCCCTCGGAAACACAAGAAGAATTACAGGCGACCATACATACAATTTATGATGATACTATTGTGAATACAAGCACACCGTCTAACTTTGCACTCAAGAAAAATGCAATTTTAAAAGACCATATCGAGGAAGCCGAAATCACCGATTTTGAACCCAATGGCGAACTGCATATTTCCTATAAGTATCATTCCGATGTGAACACGATGGAAGAAATCAAGAAAAATCGTAATGCGTTTGAAAAGCAGTTTTTAATCGATACGGCAGACAGACTGTTTCCGCACACCTTTACGGAAAGCGATTATTTACTGATGTATCTTGCAAAATACGGCAGAGATTATTTAAAATCGTATCGATTGAAATATAAAAAAGAGTTGTTATTCTAATTTGGCGAATACATCACCGTCGCAAGATTTCTAAGTGCTTTGTCACCCGCGATTTTGTTTAACAATTTTTGAAGAGAGTTTGCTATGAGTTTAATTTCCATTAAAAAAACAGATTTCCAATTTGAGGATGAACGAGGTTTAATTTGCCAAATTTGCCACGGAGATATTGCACAGGTAAACTATGTGTTTTCTAAAGCGGGTGCCGTGCGCGGCAGGTTTCACTACCACAAGCAGGCAAAAGAACAGTTTTATATCATTAAAGGGAAACTGAAACTGGAAGTATACCGCGATAAAGACAGGGAGGAGTATATCTTCCAAACGGGGGATGTTTTCCTCATTCCCGAGCAGGTGCGCCACAATTTTACTTATTTGGAAGATACGCTGTTGGTTTCCGTGTACGATAAGTGCGTGGAAACGGATGATAAGAAGAAGGATATTTTTAACGATTAATCATTAAACACGATGAAAAACATTTATTTGGTACAACCGACAACCGAAAATGTATCTGTTGCTTATTTCCCGTATGCGGCAGGCTGCCTTGCTGCGTATGCTTGGAGCTTTGAAGATATTAAGCAGGGGTTTTCTTTGCGGGAAACATTTTTCTTGAGAGAAGATTTCGGTGATATCCTTAAGCGTATGCACAACCCCTTTTAGTCGGCTTTTCCAATTATCTTTGGAATCATGAATATAATAAGGCGCTGGCAAAAAGGGTAAAAGAAGCCTTTCCGGAATGTCTGATAGTCTTTGGCGGTCCGCAGATACCTTTCAATGCCTCTTTGCTGGAAAAATATCCTTTTATTGATATTTTGCAGCATGGAGAAGGAGAAATCTCTTTTCGTGACTTGCTAAGAGCGCTGGCGGCACATACCGATTTATCTTGCGTTAACAATATATCTTTTCGCACCAAAAGCGGTGTTCTTACAACAAGCTATTGTGCCGCAACGGATTTGGATTTTCCGTCTCCCTATCAAAGCGGGTTTATAGATGATATTATTCAAAAGAATCCTTCTTTTCATTTTGATGCTTTGATTGAGACCAATCGCGGGTGCCCCTATAAGTGTGCATATTGCTCTTGGGGCGGTGTGAAAGGCAAGGTTAGACAATTCCCCAAAGAGAGAGTTTTTGCGGATTTGGAGTGGTGTGCTGCTCACAAAATTGAGTTTATCGGCTTTGCTGATGGTAATTTCGGCATGTTTGCGCGTGATGAAGATTTTGTGGACAAAATTATTGAACTGAAAAAAACAACCGGTTATCCCAAAAAGTTTCAAGTATCTTATGTGTCGTATTCCAAAGGCTCTTGGGACAGACTGTTTCGCATTACGAAGAAATTAAGTGATAATGATTTGTGCAAGGGTGTTACGCTCTCGTTTCAGTCCATGTCACCGACCGTGCAAAAAAACATAGGCAGAAATAATATGAATGCCGAGAGCTATAAAATGCAGTTTTCGGAATATGCGGCTGCAGAAATACCGACATACAGTGAGTTGATTTTGGGACTTCCCGGGGAGAGTGTGGAAAGCTGGAAAGCGGGACTGGATGAAATCCTGGAACTCGGTCAGCACACATCCTTGTTTGTGCACCTGTGCGAGTGGCTGCCGCTGGCACAGATGGCGGACCCCGTGTATATGCAGCACTTTGGTGTTCGCTACACAAAAATCCCGCTCAATCAGCCGCATGCAAAGAAAAGCACGGATGAAATTACAGAGTATTCAAGAATTGTAACTTCCACAAATACAATGAGTACAGATGATTGGGTGCAGATGAATTTATTAAGTGTTTGTGTGCTGTGTTTTCACCACCTGCGCTTGTTGCAGTTTGCAGCGCTGTATTTGTATCATGAAAAAAAAGTAAAATACTCCGATTTTTATGCGGCACTGCTGGCATATTTGTTGGAGCATAACAGTGTTTTCAGGCAAATCCGTACACTGTTTGAAAATGTTATAAACAAACAAGAAGGCGCTGTGATGTTTGATAGCAGCTTTGGTGATATCGCTTGGGGACCCGAGGAATTTGCGTATTTAAAAACAGTGAGGCAAAAAGAGCAGTTTTTTAATGGCATTAAAGACTTTTTGGCGCCGTTTTTTGAGAATGATGCATTATTGTCGGACCTTCTTTCGTATCAAAGCTTTTGTTTAAAAGAGTTTTCAAAAGAAAGTTTTACACAAAGTTTCCACTATGCGTGGAAAGAATACTTTGATGCGCTTTTAAAAAACACTGAAATTCCATTAAGTCGAGAAGAAGTCACCTACCGTATTACCGCACGCGCGCATTACAAGGATTGGGCGGATTATGCCAAACAGGTCGTGTGGTACGGCAGAAAAGGCGGCAGAAACATTTTTACGGATGAAATGAAAAGGATATAAAGCTTAGAAAAAGAGATGCATAACATTTATTTTGTTCAACCGAATGATATTTACAAGGGGAATGTAAACTCAACCTACATTCCTTATGCTTCCGGTTGCATTATTGCTTATTGCAAACAAAATAAAGCGATTGCTCAAGCGTATAATTTTCAAAAAATCATTTATTCAAGAGTACCGATAGAGCAGTTGGTTGCGGGGCTGGATAATCCCTATGCCGTGTTATTTTCCTGTTATGTTTGGAATACGGAGTATGATAAGCAGGCGGCACAGGCGGTTAAAGCGGCATACCCGCAGTGCAAGATTGTTTTTGGCGGGCACAATGTTTCGAGTGACGGCAGTTTCTTAAATCAATATCCGTACATAGATTATTTAACCCACCGTTTCGGTGAGGAAACCACCGAGGGGCTGCTGGAGCATTTTTTAGGTTTGCGCGCATTGGAGGATATCGATAATATCTCTTACCGCAAAGGCGATGAAGTAATCACGACTAAATATGCTTCACAAACCGGTACCGCTTATCCGTCTCCGTATTTGACAGGTGTTTTTGATGAACTGCTTTCGGATGATGTTCATTTTTCTTGTGTATTTGAAACCAACCGCGGCTGTCCGAATCGGTGCTCATATTGTGATTGGGGAGAGCTGAAAACAAAAGTGCGCCTGTTTCCGATGGAGCGCGTGAAGGCGGAATTAGACTGGTTTGCCGCACATAAGATTGAGTTTATTTATGCGGCAGATGCCAACTTCGGTTTATTTTCCAGAGATATTGAAATTGCAAAGTATGTAGTGGAGTGCAAAAAAAAGCACGCTTACCCGCAGGTATTCCGTGTATGCTTTACTAAGAATAAATTAGATGTTGTCTTTCAAATCGGTTCCATGTTTTTGGAGTATGAACTGGATAAGGCACAAACCATCTCTTTTCAAAGTATGGATGAAACCGTGCTTTCCAATGTCGGCAGAAAGAATATTTCTATAGATGCATTTAAGCGGTTGATGAAGCGCTATAATGATATTGATATCGCTACACATTCCGAATTGATTTTGGGGCTTCCCGGTGAGACCTATGACAGTTTTTGTGAAGGAATCGGCACACTGCTTGAAAACGGGCAGCATTATTCTTTCATAGTGTATCCGTGTATGCTGTTGCCCAACAGTGAAATGGGACAGCAGTGGTATTTGGAAAAATATAAAATTAAGAGCACTTCTATTCCATTCCAAATTGTACACACCGAAGTCGGTGCCAATCAAGATGAAATCCCCGAATACGGATGCTATACAACCGAAACCTATTCCATGGACAGGGAGCAATGGGTGCTTTCGCTCATTTATTCCAAGTATGCCCAGGCGCTGCATTCATTGGGTCTGCTCAAAAATGTTGCGCTGTTTTACCGTTATGAATATGATGTCAGTTTTGCATCCTTTTATAAAATGGTAATTGAGTTTTCACAGCGGGAGGATATGCCGCTGCTGCACCGCGTGTATACGAAAATTCATACACTGTGCCACAAGATTGCCAAGGCGCAAAGCGGTTTTCTGACAACCTGTGAGGGATTGGGCAACATTTTGTGGGAATTTGATGAAGTTATTTATTTGGAATTCTTTAAGGAATTAGAGCAGTTTTACCGTGAAATTAAGCAGTGCCTTGAAGCGCGCTTCGGCACCGCGGATACAGTGGATGCGCTGTTTCGCTATCAATTTGATGTGATAAAAAAAATCGGTGTAAAAACCGTTAGTGTTTCTTCTCCTTACGATTTTTATACCTATTTTAACAACATTCTTTCCTATAGCTATGCTCCTTTAGAGAAAAAGGCGCTGCGCTTTACCATACACGATGCGGCTCCGGTAGAGGATTTGGCGGAGTACGCACGCAAGGTGATTTGGTACGGCAGAAATAAGCGCTTAACCGATTATTCAAGTTCGTTTTACAAAGGCGCAACTGTGTTTGATACATAAACGAGATAGGAGTTTTCGTGAAAAACATTTATTTTGTGCAAGTTGGTTTTGAGTTTGATGGGTCTGTGTATCTGCCCTGTGCGGCGGGTGCACTGATTGCCTATGCAAAACAGTTTGCCGATATTACCGAAAACTATGCCTTTCCTGCCATTATTTTCAAGAGAGAAAAGCTGCAAACCGCTTTAGATAAAATAAACGACCCGTTTATGGTGGCGTTTTCGAGCGCGGTGTGGAATATGGAATATAACAAGGCACTTGCCAAACTGGTTAAAGAAAAATATCCGCACTGCCATATCAATTTCGGCGGGCACAATGTCAGCGAGGAAGGCGGATTATTAGAAAGCGAACCCTACATTGACAGCTTGATGTTTGGCGAGGGGGAACAGCCCTTTGCGGCATTACTGCGCGCTTTGCCGGGGGATTTAAGTGAAGTGAAAAATATTGCTTTTCGCGGGACTGACGGTGAGATTATCCAAACACCGCGGGAATATTATGATGATATTGCCGCTTATCCGTCGCCGTATCAGAGCGGGATTTTTGACTCCATTTTAGCCGATAATCCGGATACCGATTTTTTGAGTGTACTTGAAACCAACCGCGGTTGTCCGTATTCATGCGCTTATTGTGATTGGTGCGCCGGTAAAAAAATGCGCTTTTTCCCGATGCAAAGAGTCAAAGCGGATATTGATTGGTTAGCAGAGCACAAGATTGAATATTGCTTTTGTGCCGATTCCAACTTCGGCATGTTCACAAGAGATATAGAGATTGCCGATTATTTAATTGAGAGCAAAAAAAGGTGCGGCTATCCGCAGGTGTTCCGCCCGTGTTATGAAAAAAACAGCGCAGAAAGAGTGTTCCGAATCTGTGCGGCACTGAACAGTGTGCAAATGGATAAAGGTGCCACACTCGCTTACCAAACGCTCAGTGATACGGCGCTCAAAAACATTGGCAGGCAAAATTTAACCATGGAGCATTTTTCTTCACTCATGCAGATGTATAATGGGGCGGGTATTCCGACCTATTCGGAGCTGATTTTGGGTCTGCCGGGGGAGACGAAGGAGAGCTTTTGCCGCGGACTTTGCAAACTCTTGGAGAGCGGACAGCACAATAGTGTGAGTGTCTATTATTGTGAGATGTTGCCCAATTCCGAGCTGGCGGCAAAAAAGAATATTGAAAAATTCGGCATTGAAGTGATAAAAGTGCCGTTTAACCACATTCATTCCGCTATAAAAAAAGAGGAAGAGGTGCAAGAATACTCCTATCTTGTGCGCTCTACCGCTTCCATGAGCCGCGAGGATTGGGTTTACAGCAATTTGTTTTCGGTGTGCCTGCAGTGCTTTCACTCACTGGGTATTTTGCGTTACTTTGCCATCTATTTGAATAAAATCAAGCAGGTCAGCTACTTTGATTTTTATGAGCGGCTGCTGCACTTTATTTTAAATGATGAAGGCAAAATCCATGCTCTGTTTGAAGTCTTTCAAAACAAATATGAAAACTCCTTAGCGGGAGATTGGAATTACCACAATGAAGCCTTCGGCAATATCACCTGGTTTTTTGAAGAGGGTCTGTTTTTGGAAATGGTGGCAGATTTGGAAAGCGCTTATGTGCAGCTGCTACCGTTTTTAGAGCAGTTTGCCATAGACAAAGACATTTTCGAGGAATTATTGCGCTTTCAAAAGGCGATGATACGAAAGCCTTTTGAAGGTGAAGAACGGTATCATTTCTCTTTCGATTTTTATGCGTTTTTTGACAGCGTAATCAAAACAAACGCCGGCAAACTCGAGCCTGTTTCGACAAAACTGCATATTGTGCCTTCAAAGCATTTTGAGAGTATGGAAGACTATGCCAAGCACACGGTTTGGTTTGGCAGAAGAAGAGGTGCTACGGTTTATTCTTCGGGAGAAATCACCAATCACGCGCAGGAGGTTGAGAAATGATTCTTATTTTCGGCTGCGGTATTTTGGGGCAGTATCTTTTAAAAGAAGTTTTACAAAACACCGATGAACAGGTGCTTTGCACCTATCACACACAAAAGCCGCAATTATCATGCACGGCGGGGGATAGAGTGTGCTTTCAAAAATGCGATGTTACAAGTGAAGCGGACTTGCAGGCATTGAGCGCCCTTTGCGCCGGAGACCGGCTCCGCGTGTTTTACTGCACTGCCTACCACAATATCGATGCGGTCTATGCGCATCCGCAGCAGGCGCAAAAAGTCAATGTGGAGGGTTTAGCGCGTTTTTTGGAAATCGTTAAAAATATAGAAGCACTCTATTTTATTTCCACCGATTGTGTTTACGGTGAAAGCCGACCGGACAGTAAACCGTTTCGCGAAACGGCTGCCTGCGCGCCCATTAATGCATACGGCAGGCAAAAATTAGCGGCGGAACAACTTGTATTAAACCGCGGCTATCATGTGTTGCGTTGCTCGCTGCTTTATGGTGCTTCACTTGATGATAATCGCAAGACTTTTTATGATAAAACCTTTGCGGCACTGAAAGCCGGTGAGCGCGTTGAGATGATAGATGGGCTTGCCCGCTGTGCTTTAACCTACAGCGAGGCGGCACATATCATAATGCGCCTTGTTACCGAAAAAAAGGAGCTGCCGCCGGTACTCAACATTTGCGGTGACAGCCTTATTACAAAATATGAGCTCGGTTTGCGCATTGCCGCAGCCGCAGGTGCCTCGCCGGCGCAGGTTGTCAAAATCAGCAAAGAAGAAGGCAACAAGTTTTTTCAAGATAAGAGAGCCGATGTCATTGCATTGGATTCGGCTTTACTGCATTCTGTAGAATGCAATTTGAACGCATAGTCTCGAACGGATTAGAGGGGGATACATTATGAAAGCATTGTTGATTGTGCCTTTTAGCAGTGATTTGATTCATGCTGTTTCCGTGCCGCTCGGTTTAATATCGATTGGCACATACTTGAATGCAAACGGACATGAAGCGAAAATCATTGACTTATCGGTATCACGTGCCAATATTCACCGGGAAATTCAAGAATTTCAACCGGATATTGTCGGTGTTACCCTGGGCTCGGTCAAACAATTAAACGGTGCACTTCATATCACAAAAAAGATTAAATCAAGGCATTCCATTCCCATCGTGTGGGGCGGGTCATTTTGTGATACTGCCGATGGCACCATGCTTTTGCGTGATGGCGGTGCGGATTATATCAGCCTCTCAGAAGGTGAGGCAACGTGGTTGGATATGATGAATCGCCTGCAAGCGGGAGAGTCATTTGATGATTGCGCAGGAATTGAATATTTAAAGGGCGGCAAACTTGTTGTCACCCAAAACCGACCCTTTGTTGACCTGACCAAGTTACCGGAACTGGACTATTCGCTGGTCGATGTGCCGCGTTACAAGCAATATTTATACGGCTGCAATAATGTGATTTATGTGTACCTCTCCAAAGGGTGTCCCGCAAAATGCACATTTTGCCTGAACGCTGTTTCTCACCGCTGCCAGTATCGCCGCCGCAGCCTCGAACAGTTTATGCATGAAACGCACGTGCTTGTTGAGAAATATGATGTTGACGGGCTGTATTTTTGCGATGAGTTATGCTTTTTTAATAAACAGCAGGTGTATGAAGTGTGTGATGCTTTTGATGCTTCCGGCTTGGATTTTCGCTGGGGCTTTCAGACACGTGTCGGCATATTAGGGGAAGAAGAATTTCAGCGCGCCTATGACAGCGGTGCCCGCTGGGTAGATTTCGGCATTGAAAGCGGCAACAAAGAGCGACTTGAAAAAATGAACAAAAAGATTCCGTATGACAGGATTGAACCGACTTTTGAAATCTGCGAGCGTGTCGGTCTTGTTTCCATGGCAAACTTCATTATCGGCATTCCCGGTGAAACCGAGGCACAGGTGCGCGATACTATTGCAATGGCAAAGCGCATTCATGCCACACAGTGCTCTGTGTTTAAATACTGCCTTGCACCGAAAACCGAAATGGGGCAAGAGGCAGTACATTCCGACAAAATGAAACACCCGTTTAAGAAAATAAAAGATTATAGAAAAGTCGATTTTTATTTGAACCGAACAGATAATTTTTCGAATGTACCGCGCAAAGAGCTGGATGTTATCCAATCCTATTTTTTGTGGCAGGCACTTTTTAGAAAAGAATACGGTGAAAAAACCAGACCGTTTGATTTGTTTTATAAGCATGTGTTAACCATTATGCGCCGGGCTCGGTTTTTAAACTTTTCCAGTTTTATATCCAGTATGGCAGAGTTGGTATATTTGTCTTTTCGCTTTTTTGCGGATACACATTTTCATCCCGGAATCGTCAAAAAATATGAGCTTAAATCATAAACAGATGAATGTGTCTGCCCGCCTTTGTTTGCCGATTTTATAAGATTTGCAATGCATATTTAAAAATAATGAATGAGATAAGGATGCTTTATGATAAGCAAGGTAAGTAATTATTTATCAAACCGCACTGGACAGTGGAGCGTTAGGCGGCAAACTTTTGGGAGCCGGAGGCGGCTTTTTGCTGCTGTATGTACCGAAGTATTTGCACCCGACAGTGAAAAGTGCCTTAAAGGGGCTTGAATTTGTACCGTTTCATTTTGAAAATGCAGGGGCGGAAATTATCGGCAAAGATAGTTTCGAGTAATAAAAGGAATATCTGAAGAAAAAGAAAATGCAAAAAAGCGAACAAAAACCTTCAAAAAAAAGAAAAACAAAAAAAGAATTACGCCGTAATTGCATTATCCTTGCTGCGGCGGTATTGTTCGTGGCTGTTTTGTGTTTGTTTTTTGCAAGCGATTACAACAAACTTCTCGAGCCCGATTCTTATTATAAGGGGCAGCAGCTTTCCCTCGGTTCATATCCGCAAAGCCTCGTTTCGGACAAAGAAACGCTTGCCGCTCTCGGTGAATTGGAACTTGATTGGAAATATTTTGATGATTGCTATGCGGGCGAGGATTATTACGGCACCATGAAGCGCACGGACTGCATGAAATATGCGGATGTTGCGTGTAACGCAAGCCGTTACCGTGCCGTTGTCATTGAGCAGTTTCGCCCGAATAGCGTGCTTTCACCGGCTACTGCGGAGGAGTCCCGACAGGATGAGAACGGCTTCGAGCAAAATAAAGTTTACTGGTTTCATTACGAGCCTATCCGGTGGACAATTGTCAATCCTTCGCAAGGGCTAATGCTCAGCCGCGCCGTGCTGGATGCGATGCCTTTTAATGATTCATTTTATTGGGTAGATAGAGATTTTGACAAAAATGTATTTATAGACAAAGAGCTTTCATCAACAAAGCAGCTTTTCACACCGGCAAATCTGTATAAGACAAGCTCTGTGCGCAAATGGCTCAACAGCGGTTTCTATGAGCTTGCATTCAGTGGTGAAGAGCAGCAGGATATAAAAGGCACATGGCACCTCACGCATGAGTCATCGGAATCTGTAAAATACGGACTGTGCTCATTAAATCATGATAAAGTATTCCTACCCTCGTGGAAAGATATTTCAAGATTTCAAAAGGAGGAATTAAACACCTTGGTGCGTTTTGTTCCGGTTACCGATTATGCGCGCTGCAGGGGTACCTATTCCGTTCTTCGGGATGGTAAATACTACACCTGGTATTGGCTCTCCACACCGGGAGACGGTTGTGCGGATGTCTTTTCTGCCTACAGCAATAAGGATATAATCAATTTTGACAGACAATTCTTTTATGCGTATTCTGTTGGGGGCATCAGGTGTGCCGCCTGCCTGAAGCAAAGCGCACTCGACCGATTATCGGCAGGAGGTGAGGCACAATGATGCGTAAAAAAAGAGCATGGATTGTTGTTTGCGTGTTTTTGCTTTTAGTGATAGCTATTGTCGGCGTTGTCCTTGTGCGCACCGGATTTTCGGCAGCACCTCCCGCGGCAGAAAAAACAGCCCGGCACCGCAGTGTGTATTTCGGGCAATACCCGCAGAGTATGCTTAAGGATGAGGCGCTGATTGCAAAACTTGATGCGCTTAAACCAAAATGGCAGTCCTACGGCTATTATAATGGAGACGGTACGCTTGGTTCCGCAACACAATCGGACTATGCGCAGTATGCGGATGTTGTTTTTGAAGGTGAAAGATACAGGGCGGTGAAATTTTCCGAATATCGTTCACATCACACACATGGGGAATCGCAGGTCAATTGGCAGTCCGACCGCTTTGAACTCAACCATACCTATTGGTTCAAATTTGAACCGATTGAGTGGATTGTGTTGAGCGAAGAGGAAAACCTGCTGATGAGCAAAATGCTGCTGGACTCGCAGCCGATAAACAATGTCATTTATTCCAAAACGCCGGAGCGCGGCATGGAGTCTGTATATTTTTATAAAGACCCCGACTTTCAGACCTTTGCAACCGATTATGCAAGCAGCGATATCAGGGCTTGGTTAAATGACGATTTCTATAAAACCGCTTTTTCTCAAGAGGAAGCGCAGCATATTGTCGATAGCCGGTTGGATAATTCCGCTTGGAGCCGTCGCGATTCCGAATTCGATTCTCCGGCCACTGCCGATAAAGTGTTTTTGCTCTCTTATGAAGAGGCAAAAAACCCGGCATACGGATTTTGTGCACAGGCGGAAAAGGAAGATGACCTGCGCATGAGTTCCGGTACGGATTATGCATTCGCTCAGGGTTTGCTTGGCGTTTCGGATGCTTATCGCGATGGTAACACATGGTGGTGGCTCCGCTCGGCATCTGCATCCAAACACTTAAATACTTCTGTGAGTTTTTACGGCTCAATTCATCTCACTTTTAATTTGCCCTATGCTCCTGATTGCACCGATTCCGGTATCAGACCGGCACTGCGGCTCGACCACATCGACTGAGGCATACATTCCTGTCATCTCGACCGAAGCGGAGAGATCTTTATAATGCGCGCAAAGCGCGCCACCACAATTCTTCACTATTCATCATTCATTATTCATTGTGAGCGTAAGCGAACCGGTAAGGTATTCATGATTATTAAGCTAAAAAATGTTTTCATAAAGCACAAAATCGGCATTATCATTTTTATGCTTTTGCCGCTTTACCATTTTGTGTTTGTCAATCAGGCTCAACTTTTCAAAGTGAGCGATATCACTTATTCCTTTTTTTGCGTGGATTTTTCCATGGGATTTTGCGATAAGTTTTTTGTCGGCGAAATCTATCATCTCATAGCGGGCAAGTACACACCTGAAGCCGCTTCTTTTTTTGTTTTCGTTTTTTATGTTGTTTTTATTGTTTTGATAGCCTGTTTGCTCGATAAGTTTGCGCTTGCTTTCGGGCAAAACAAAAAGGCATGTATTGTGCTGATTGGCTTTGCATTGGTCGGACCGTTTTCTTTTTCTATTTTTATAAAACAGTTTGGCATGCTGGATTTTTTCTGGGCTTTTTTATTCTTTTTTGCCTTGGTGTTTTTAAATCATAAATATTTAAAATTCCTTGTGCCTGTATTCGCTGTTATGATGGTTTTTGTGCACTATGCTTCCATCATATGCTATGTGCCGGCATTGCTGCTCATCATTGCCTTTTATGCCTTAAAAAGCGACTCAAAAAAAGAGCGCATTTCTTATATTATTATTCTTTGCGTGAGTGCCGTGTTCACGGTTGGCTTTACATTTTACTTCCTTAAACATGATGCCGGCAATCTGGTCTATTCTGTAGACGGGTTCCGCCATGTTGTTCAAGAGCAAAGGGGCGCCCTTTCTGCATATTATGATATCACTTACTACAAAGAGCTTCCGCTTGGCATGAAAGACAGCTCTTTGTATGCTGCCGCTTATGAGCAGGGCTATATGGGCGGCAATGCAATGAACTATGCCGGATTTTTTGAAGCACTGCTCACACAAATTAAAACCACATTCATTTTAAACTCTTGGCAGGAAATTTGTGTTTGTATCATCGTTTCATTGATTCCCTGGTCTTTTTTGCTGTATGTGTTGAGGGGGTACTTGAAAAAAGCCTCTGTGCCCAAAAAAGCAGTGGCGGTATTATTGATTCTTTTATGTATGATGATTGAATTCATCGGTTGCTTTTTATCCACAGATACTCCAAGGTGGGTGGCGCATGCGCTCATACTTTTGTTTACCTTTGTGTTTTTGCTGCTCTATTTTGATTATGGGGAAGGTGTGGAAAGAGTGGAAAAGCTGTTTACAAAAACAGGCGGTGTTTTTGTGTATGTGCTGTTGTTTTTCTTTTCCAATATGATACTGGATCCTTATACATTCAAATTTATTTAAGGAGGCATAAATGGTTGAGAATAAAAAATATTTTTGGGTTTTAACTGCTGCTCCTTTATATTTCTTGTATTGTGTGTTGTTAAAAACCTTTTTTGGTTTTGAATATAGTGTGTATCATGTTGTGTTTCTATCGCTTTTTGCGCTTTCGGTAAGCGTTATTTTAGCGTTTAAAAGCAACTTCTTTATTTCACTGTCTTTTGTCATTGTGCAAATTGCCTTGCTCGTAACAGCTTTTTTCTTGCTCAACAATGAAACGCTAAAGCAATTGGCGGGTGTTTACGCTTTGTATTACCTGCCTGCATTTTCATTGCTTCTTTCTTTTAAAAGCATCCCAAACAATTCTCATGTAAAGAAGAATGACCGAGAAAGCAAGCAAAAACACTTATCCGATCATAGGATACTTGCTGAGTTTTTGTTGCTATTTGCGCTTGTGGTTTTTATGATTTCTTTTTTTAATATGAGAGAAGATATTTCATTTCAGCTTGATGCAACTGCCGCGGCTTTATTGTTGCTGTGCGTATTATTAATCATACTTTTTGCGGTGCTTGGAAAAAATGGCGGGGCAAAAAAGCCGGCGCTGCGGTCGGTTTTTATCCCTGTGATGATTATGAGCTTGTTTGATATCTTAGTGTATGTAACATGGGCAAACCGCTATGTGCAAGATAGGGTTTACCTGTTATTTCCGATAGTACTCACACTGATCATTATTTTAGAAGATGCTTGCGCTTTCAAAAACAGTGAGCAATCTAAGAAAAACAAGCAGTGATAATTTTGCTTTTGGCGGTATATTTATGTTTTATCAAAAGAAAAACCTCTTGTGGTTATGCGCAATTCCCGTATATATTATATATTGGTTCATATTTGAGTATTATCTTGACTCGGCGTTTGAGAGCTGTATTATTTTTATGTTTAGTGCATATATCATCAGTGCGGTGTTGATTTTGCTGCTCAAAAGCAACATCGCAACAATCATCGGGCTTCTTTTATCCCATTTTGTGCTGCTTGGGGCGGCTGCTTTGTTGCGAGATATCACCGGCTTAAGTGTGCATTTTGTGTTGCTTTACGGTATCTACTGCCTGCCGCCGCTGCTGGTGCTTTTTAAATTAAAGCTTGCTCGCGAGCGGGCGGATCACGAGAGCAAAAAACGAAAAAATATTTGGAATACAATGCTTGATGTTGAGATCTTGATTGCAGGAACGGTTATCCTCTTGCTCATTGCT
>JAFWGH010000035.1 GCA_017512465.1 Clostridia bacterium | reverse complement strand
GTCAAGCCATCTCATTATACTTGGAGATTTTGTGTTATTACAAGACTTTTCGGCTTGCGTTTCGCTCGCCGGTTTTGTTATTGCTGAAGCCGGTTTCATTCCCCCGGTAAAACCGGGGGTTTTGTCTACGCTTAAGACCAAAAAAAGACTGTCGGGTCAATGCCCCGACAGTCCGGTTTTTTTCTTAGCGCTTCACGGGTTTTGCATGCCAGATATTATCGGCATACTCATTCACCGCTCTGTCTGCCGCAAAAATGCCGGCAGAAGCAATATTCATCAAGCTCATCTTGGCAAAGGCTTTTTCATCCTTCCAAATCTCATCGATTTTTGCCTGCGCTACCTGATAATCGGCAAAATCCGCAAGCACCATATATTGGTCGGTAACAGTCAGTGTGTTGATAATCTCGGGGAATTCCTTGCCGTTAATTCCCGCCATAATGGCATCGATGGCTTCTTTCGCTTTTTGGTTGTTGATATAGTAATTGCGCGGGTCATAGTTTTGCTTTTGCAAATCATCTACCTCTGCAGCACTCATGCCGAAGATAATAATATTCTCTTCTCCCACAGCTTCGCATATTTCCACATTTGCGCCATCCATGGTGCCCAGTGTTACCGCACCGTTAATCATGAGCTTCATGTTGCCGGTACCGGAAGCTTCTGTGCCCGCAAGAGAAATCTGCTCGGAAATGTCAGCCGCCGGCATAAGCATTTCCGCTACGGATACGTTATAATCCTCTACATACACAACCTTCATCTTATCGCCGATATCCTTATCATTATTAATCACATCGGCAATCGTGCAGATAAACTCAATGATTTTCTTTGCCACAAAGTAGCCGGGAGCTGCCTTTGCACCGAAGATATAGGTATGCGGTACAAAATCCATATCGGGATTTTTCTTTAATTCCAAATATCTTGACCAAATGTTTAAAGCATTCAACATCTGGCGCTTGTATTCATGCAAGCGCTTGACCTGAACATCAAAAATGGAATCGGGATTAATGTCAATATGCTGTTTTTTCTTAATGTATTTTGCAAAACGCACCTTGTTATTGCGCTTAATCTTCATCAAGTCCGCAAGTGTTGCCTCATCCTCCGCAAACGCTTTGAGCTTTTCAAGCTGTGCGCCGTCCTTAATAAAGCCGGTGCCGATTTTCTTTTTCAGGTATTCCGTCAACTCCGGATTTGCCTGGCAAAGCCAGCGCCTGTGCGCAATACCGTTTGTCACATTGGTAAACTTCATGGGCATCAGCTCATAGTAATCGTGGAACACGGTATCCTTCAAAATTTGGCTGTGCAGTGCCGAAACACCGTTTACATTGTGACAAATCGCCACGCACATGTTTGCCATTTTCACCATGCCGCCGCTGATAATGGCAAGCTTTTCGACGATGTCGGCATTGTGTGTGCTCTCCCATACCCAAGAACGCAAGCGGTTATCCATCTCTTTCGTAATCTCATAGATACGCGGGAATAACGCTCTGTATAAATCCTCCGGCCATTTTTCGAGCGCCTCTGCCATAACGGTGTGATTGGTGTACGCAAAGGTGCCGCGAATAAGCTCCATCGCTTTATCCCACTCATAGCCGCACTCATCGAGCATAATGCGCATCATTTCGGGAATCGCCATAGTCGGGTGGGTATCGTTAATATGAATGGCAACCTTATCCGGCAAATTGTCCAAGGTGCCGAACTGTGCCAAATGCCTTTGAATAATATCCTGTACTGAAGCGGAGACGAGGAAATACTGCTGCTTTAAGCGCAAAGATTTACCCTCAATGTGATTATCGGCAGGGTAGAGTACCTTACTGATGACCTGTGCCATCGCATTTTCTTCCACGGCGTTCATATACAAGCCCTGGTTGAAGGCGCTCATATCAAAACCGG
This sequence comes from Clostridia bacterium, assembly GCA_017512465.1. GTDB lineage: Bacteria > Bacillota > Clostridia > Oscillospirales > Acutalibacteraceae > RUG714. The sequence continues at coordinate 18,062 of JAFWGH010000035.1, read as the reverse complement.
GTGCTTCCGCTGTCCACAGTCTCAATACGGCAACCGCTTTGCCGCCCATTGCCGGCACCATTAAATCATACGGCACTGCATAAATGGTTTTATAGTTTTCTTCTACTGACTGGTGATACTCGCCATGCCAGACACTGCCGACAATACCGCCGATATGAATCTCCTTGGTATCCTCTCTGCAGGGAACAAGCCAAACTTCACCGCCGGGAAGCCAAAAATCGGGCAGCTCAGTCTGCCAGCCGTCTACAAGCTTTTGGCGGAAAATGCCGTACTCATAGCGAATGGAATAACCCATGGCATCAAAGCCCTGATTTGCCAAACCGTCTAAATAACAAGCGGCAAGTCTGCCTAAACCGCCGTTACCCAAACCGGCATCCGGCTCCTGCTGCTCGATATCATCCAGCGAAACACCGTAATCCTTCATAACGCTCTCAAACTCTTTGGTAAGACCGAGATTAAACAGCGCATTTTTCAAGCTTCTGCCCATTAAAAATTCCATGCAAAGGTAATATACCTTTTTGGATTTTTGGTCTTTCTTTGCTTTTTTGGTAAAGTCGCCTCTGTCAGCGGCAAGCAAATCCTTTGCCACAAGCGCACAGGCTTTATACAGCTGACTGTCTGATGCCGTGTCGGGTGTGACACTGAAAATGTGGGAAAGTTTTCCCTCTATGGCTGCCGCCACATCTTTTTTTGTCATTTTTTTGCTCAAAATAATTTCTCCTTTATAAAGTTAAAACCTGGTTTTAACCGTGCTTTTTCATTTAACTGCGTTAATTATTTTAAATATAATAATATAAATTCCTGCTTTTTTCAAGTGACAAATTAAACAATATATGCTATAATAATCACCATAATACTATGCGTGAGGTCAAAAAATGGAACAAATTACCGAAAAAAAGAAAGTGATTTTAAGCTGTATTCAACCGACCGGCACCCCCACTTTGGGGAATTATTTGGGCGCTTTAAAGAATTGGAAGGCGCTCGAAGAGGACTTTTTTTCCTACTTTGCCGTGGCGGATTTGCACGCTATCACCGTAAAACAGGAACCGAAGGAGTTGAAAGAGCGCATTTTGCGCACCTATGCGCTGCTAATGGCAATCGGTCTGGACCCCGAAAAAAGCACGCTGTTTATTCAAAGCCATGTGCCGGCACATTCCCAGCTCGCGTGGCTGCTCTCCTGCTCTACCCAGTTTGGTGAGCTTTCGAGAATGACACAGTTTAAGGATAAAAGCAAGGCGCATCCGGAAAATATCAACGCCGGCTTGTTTACCTATCCCGTGCTGATGGCGGCGGATATTTTGCTCTACCAACCGGATTTTGTCCCCGTCGGAGAGGACCAGCGCCAGCACTTGGAGCTTGCAAGAGATATTGCCGGCAGATTCAACGGCAATTACGGCAATGTTTTTAAAATTCCCGAAGCCTATATCGGAAAGCACGGCGCAAGGGTGATGAGCCTTGCCAATCCCGAGAAGAAAATGAGCAAATCAGATGCCAACACCAACTCATTTATTAGTATTCTCGACGAGCCGAACATCATCATGAAAAAATTTAAACGCGCCGTGACCGACAGTGAGGCAAAGGTGCGCTATGCCGAAGGGAAAGACGGTATCAATAACTTAATGGGTATTTACTCATGCACCACCGGTAAAAGCTTTGAGCAAATTGAGGATGAGTTTGCCGGTAAGGGTTACGGTGATTTTAAAGTAGCGGTTGCCGAAAGCGTGATTGCCGAGCTCGAGCCCGTGCAGCAAAAATTCAAGGACCTCATGCAAGACAGAGCTTATTTAAAAGAGTGCTACCGCACCGGTGCCGAAAAGGCACAGCGCATGAGCGCGCGAACACTCGCAAAAGCACAAAAGAAAATGGGATTTATTGTGGATTAAAAATTACTCCGCATTAAAAAAGGAGGATACATATGCCGTATATTAAAACAACAACCAATGTAAAAATCGATACTGCCAAGGCAGACATCATTAAAGCCAAATTCGGCAGGGCGATTGAGGCCTTTCCCGGCAAGAGCGAAGGCTGGCTGATGCTTTCGTTTGCAGATGAAAGCGCCATGTATTTTAAAGGCTCCTCAGAGCCTTGCGCGATTGCAGAGGTGAGCCTTTACGGCTCTGTCAACCCCGCAGCCGCAAACAACATGACCGCTCAGATAACAGATATTCTTTCATCGGAGCTATCGATTGCGCCCGCACGCATCTATGTGAAGTACGACGGCATAGAAAACTGGGGCTGGAACGGCGCGAATTTTTAATCATTTTTCAAATATAACTTCAATTTGGTACACAGTTTTAGCACTCTCTGCGCGAGAGTGCTAAAATTTACAATTCGGACATATTTCATTGTGAATTTTTTCAAAATTACGGGGTATGATAATAACTGTTCGAAAGGAGCCGACGAAGCTGCGGCAAACGAGCTTCCCTCCCACCGAACCGAATTAGTATTACATATCGAGAGATAATGGAATAAATATATTTCATGGAGGTAGTTATTATGTTTGAATTGACACCATTTGTAAGAAGGAACAGTATTTCTCCGTTTTTCAGAGATTTTGATGAGGACTTTTTCAAGCTCCCGCAGGTAAGAGATTTTAAGACGGATATTAAGGATATGGGAAATGAAATCCGCCTTGAAGCAGACCTTCCGGGCGTGAAGAAGGAAAATATCAAGATTGATATTGAAAACAAGTTCTTAACCATCTCTGCCGAAAGAAAAGAGGAGAAGGAAGAAAAGGACGAAAAGGGCAATTTCTTAAGACGCGAGCGTTCTTACGGCTCTTTTAGCAGAAGCTTTGATATTTCCGGCATCAAAACCGAAGATATTACGGCGAAATATGAGGATGGCGTGCTCACCTTAACCCTTCCGAAGAAGGATAAGGAGCTGCCCGAAAAAAGAACACTTGAAATTCAATAATTTTTAACAAAACCGGTCTTGGGGCACTCCTTGACCGGTTTTGTTTTTAGTTGTTTTATGCGGCGCTGTGTGATAAAATAAAGAAAAGCTTTATTTTTTGCGAAAAAGTTTTCGCTACTTAATTATTCACGCACCGAAAGAGGGATGTTTTATGAAAAAAATTTTAAGTGTTCTCTGTATTCTCGCCTGTCTGCTTGCCTTTGCCGGCTGTGCCGACAAAAAAAGTGAGGAAACAACAACCGAAACCACCACAAAAAAACAGACCGAAGAAATGGACACAAAAAACTATGGCGATATCTTTTATGAGAGCAGCGCCGCCGACACCGCCTCTTTGGAAGCATGGTTAAAGGACTGGCAAACCCTAAAGGGACAGCCTATGTATAATAAATGCATTCTCAATATACTGCTCATCGGTATGGATGACCCCGAGGGAGAGCGCTACGGCAGAAGTGATGCCATGATTATCCTGTCGATTGATGCCATCCACAAAACGACAAAATTAACTTCCGTATGGCGCGATACTTACGGCTATGTACAATCACCGAACGATGGCGATATATACAATAAAATCAACAGCTCCGACTTCTACGGCGGTCCGGAGTTGACGGTAAAAACGATTGAATCGCTCTACAAAGTGCGCATAGACGGCTATGTGATGACCACCTTTGAAACCTTTAAAGAGCTCATTGATGCCATGGGCGGAATTTATGTGGATGTGACCGAAGCGGAAAACACCTTTTTAACCGAAACCGCACAGGATTCCTGGCATGCAAGCGCCGGCAAAAATGTAAAGCTCAACGGTACGGAAGCGCTGGTCTACTCGCGCATCCGTAAGCTCGACAGCGACATCAAGCGCACCGAGCGGCACAGAAAGGTTTTGTGCGCAATGATTAAGCGCATAAGCGAGCTGAAGGCGGACGAACTCTTTGATACGATAGATGCCTATTTAAACAAAGGCTATGTCACCACGAATTTTTCAAAAAAAGATATTACGAAATACGGCAATAAAGCTTTGCTCGGCGGATGGGCAGACTATAAAGTAGAGCAAATCACCGCGCCCGTTGCGGTTTCGGATGATGCCTATGATACCGAGTTCTACTGGGGCGGCAATTATAACGGCGCCTGGGTTTGGCTGGTGGATATTCCCAAAACCGCCACAGATGTGCAAAAGTTTATTTACGGTGAGAGCTTTTGTAAACTCAATGCCAACAGGCACACCCTTGCCGATTTTATCCCGAATTAATTTATTTGAAAAATGAGGAGGCTCTCGGAGCCTCCTCATTTTTCTGTTTATTTATTCTTTTGCCAAATCCTCCGATAATCTTGACTGCACGGTGGCGGCAATGATTTTTGCGCCGGTTTCCGTGGGATGGCAGCCATCGGAAAACAGTGCCTCTTTGCCTTCAAAAATCTTATATAAATCGATACATGCGAGACCTTCTTCTTTTGCTATTTGCTTGATAATCGGTACAATCTCTTCGGCGATGATATCTTTTTGAATATCATATTTTACTTTGCCGTTTACTTCAAATACCGGCGGGGGTGCCATAAGATATACCTGCGGCTTGTTCGGCAAATTCATATAGCTTTCCACCAGCGCTTTATAATCCTTAACAAAATTATCCCTATCCCAATTATAGGGTTTGGAATCGTTTGAACCGAGCATAAAAATCACGATATCCGGCTCAAAGGCTAAGCTTTGTTCATACAGCTTTTCCTTTACATATGCTCTGTCGCCCATGCTCTGTGCCGTTCTGCCGGAATAGCCGAAATTATTCACGCAAAAGCCCTCACCTATTGCACGCTGCAGCTGTGCCGGATAATTGTTTTCGCTCCACGAGGATATACCGTAGCCGTAAGTGATGCTGTCACCCACACAGGCGATTTTCACCTGTCCGGATTTTGCTTGCTGCTGCGGATGATAAAAACCCAGCAGGCCGTTATTGTATAATATGGCAATGGTAATACCATTCGCCAAGAGCACGGCGATTGCTATGGCGATACAAATCACTATGGTTTTTGTTTTTTTCTTATTCTTTTTCATCCGTTCTCTTTCCCCTTAACAATCGTTTGATAAATTGCCTGTGCAATCGCTTTTGAGCCGACTTCGTTCGGGTGGCAGCCGTCATAAAACAAATCGGACTTACCTGCAAACGCCGTATATAAATCTATCACGGGCAGCTGCATTGCCGCCGCCTCTTTTTTGAGCAGAGGGACCGCTTGTGTTTTTAATGTTTTTTCATTGGGTGCATCGGCCTGTGCGGGCATATCAAACAGCGGTGTCGGTGTTATGACATATACGCGCGGAGAGCCGGGCAATGTTACATAACTGCCGACTAAAAAACGAAAATCACTTACAAAATGCTCTTTGTCCCAATTTGACGGCTTTGTATCATTAGTGCCGAGCATAAACAAAACAATGTCCGGTGTAAAGGATTGGCTTTGCTCATAGTAATCCTCAAGCGCATACGGCATGTCCGCCTGCAACGATACGGTTCTGCCGCTCAAGCCGAAATTTACCACCTCGTATTCATCCCCCAGCATTTCTTGCAGCTGTGCAGGGTAAGCCTGCTTTTCGGGATGAGAAAGTCCGAAGCCGTAGGTGATGCTGTCACCAATACAGGCAACTTTGATTTTTCCTTTGCTCTCTCCCGTGCTTACATACTGTGTGGTCTGTTCCATACCGTCACCCCCTGTGACATTTTGCGCCGTTTTTGTATTGTTTCGGTGCACGAGCAAAAGGATACCGCCCGCTGCGATTGCCGCAGCCGCAACGATACTGATGATAATGATTGCGCGCTTTTTCTTTTTCATAATACCTCCTACCCGAACAGGGGTGTGGAATAATAGCGGTCTGCGCTGTCCGGCAATATCACGACTATGCGTTTGTCCTTATTTTCCTCACGCGCACCTATTTTTGCCGCCGCGCACAGTGCCGCCCCCGAGGAAATACCGACCAATAGTCCCTCACTTGCCGCAAAGCGCTTGGCATACGCCAGTGCATCTGCATCCGACACGGTCACGACAGCATCATAGATAGCGGTATCCAGTGTTTCGGGCACAAAGCCCGCACCGATTCCCTGTATGCCGTGCGCACCGCCGTGTCCTTGTGAGAGTACCGGCGATGTTTCCGGCTCCACGGCTATAATTTGTATATCTTTCTTTTTTTCTCTCAAATATGCTCCGGTGCCGCTAAGCGTTCCGCCCGTACCGACGCCGGCAATAAAAATGTCTACTGCTCCCTGTGTATCTCTCCATATCTCCGGTCCCGTTGTCTTGCGGTGTGCTGCGGGATTGGAGGGGTTAACAAATTGCCCGGCAATGATGGCTCCGGGGATTTCTTTTTTTAACTGCTCCGCTTTTTCAATCGCTCCCTGCATGCCTGCAGCCGCCGGCGTGAGTACAATGTCGGCACCATAGGCTTTAATGAGATTGCGCCGCTCGATGCTCATGCTATCCGGCATAACAATGACTGCCTTATACCCTTTTGCGGCAGCCAGTGATGCCAAACCGATACCGGTATTTCCGCTTGTGGGTTCTATGATAACGCCGCCGGGGAGCAGGATTCCTCTTTTCTCGGCATCTTCAATGATTTCTTTTGCCACTCTGTCTTTTACCGAGCCTGTCGGATTCAAATATTCCATTTTTGCAAGGATATGTGCCTTTATGTCTGAAGCCGCTTTGAATTTTTCGGCGAGAAGCAGCGGCGTTTCGCCAATCATTTGCGCGGCACTACGGTAAACAGCCATTTCTTTCTCCTTCGTTTGTTTCTTTTTTTATTGTAGCATATGCGGCGCTTTATTACAATTATGAAGATGGGATTTTCTGCGTGCTTTTGTGTTTTTGTTTTTTGCCCCTGTCGGCGGTTTTTTATTTTATGCACCTGCGCTGTAATGTTTGTTTATATTTTACTTTTTTCTTGTTTTATCGCCATTTTTTTCTTTTTTCACTTATGGTACGATTTTGTAGTATAAATGCGTATATCATTTGGTTTCCGGTATTATTTTTTCGCTTTCTGTTTTTTTCGACAAATTTTTACTTGACTTCATGAGAAAATAGTGTATAATAAATTTACCGAACATTTGTTCGGTAATAATCGGTGTGAGAGGCATAGGAGAGCCGATTATGATACGCAGCTGTTGTTTTACCGGTCACAGGCATGTCCCTGCCGATATGCTGGTGGATATAAAGATTGATTTGGATGTCACCGTGCGCCGCTTGATTGCAAAAGGGGTCGATGCCTTTTACTGCGGCGGTGCGCGCGGCTTTGATTTGCTTGCCGCCGAAACGGTGATTCGTTTAAAAAAGACGTATTCCCATATTAAACTCTTTTTTATTTTGCCCTGCAAAAGCCAGACCGCATTTTGGAGTGAAAGCGACAGGCAAAGATATTCCTTTGTGCTCTCTCACGCGGATGATGTGCAGTGCTTACAAGAGCAATACACCCAAAACTGTATGTATGAACGCAATAAAGAGTTAATCAAAAGCGCGGATGTTTGTGTTTGCTATCTCAAAGAACAGCGAAGCGGTACCGCCTTCACCGTTGCGCTCGCGGCAAAAAAGCACATCCCCGTTATTCCGCTGGGATTAAATGAGGAGGAGCGACGGCACTTTGAAAACACCTTCCTCAGCGCACAGTTAAATCTTGAGGATTTGGAGTTTAATATGTCCTGATTCTTCAATAAAAAAGCAAGTGATAGCCGGGCTATCACTTGCTTTTCATTATCTCTTTTATTTAATAATATCTGTTCCCATATACGCAATGAGTGCTTCGGGTACCGTGACCGAGCCGTCCGCATTCTGATAATTTTCCAAAATGGCGGCAGTGGTTCTGCCTACTGCGACACCCGAGCCGTTGAGTGTATGCACCAGCTTCGCTTTGTCGCCCTTTTCGCCTTTAAAACGAATAGCGGCTCTGCGTGCCTGGAAATCCTCAAAGTTTGAGCAGGAGGATATTTCCACATATCTGCCGTAAGACGGCAGCCATACTTCAATATCATAGGTCTTGGCACTCGAGAAACCGAGGTCGCCCGTGCTCAGTGCCACGACTCTGTATGGAAGCCCTAACATTTGCAACACTCTTTCGGCATCGTTAGTCAATTTTTCCAGCTCATCATAACTCGTTTCGGGATCGGCAAATTTAACAAGCTCTACCTTGTTAAATTGATGCTGGCGAATTAAGCCTCTGGTATCTCTGCCGGCGCTGCCCGCTTCTGCTCTAAAGCAGGCGGAATAGGCGCAATAGCTAATCGGCAAATCGGCTTTATCTAAAATATCGCCGCGGAACATATTGGTAACCGGCACCTCTGCTGTCGGAATCAGGAAATAATCCATGTTGGTGAGCTTAAATGCATCCTCTTCAAACTTCGGTAACTGACCGGTGCCGGTCATGGAAGCGCGATTGACCATATATGGCGGGAATATTTCGGTATAGCCGTGTTCGGTATGCGTATTTAAGAAGAAGTTGTATATGCTTCTCTCCAGTCTTGCACCTAAGCCTTTGTAGAAATGGAAGCGCGTTCCGGTAACCTTACCGGCAGTCTCCGGGTCTAAAATGCCCAGATCTTTACCGATATCCCAGTGCGCTTTGGGTTCAAAATCAAACGTCTTTGGCTCTCCCCAGCGGCGTATTTCCACATTATCCTCATCACTCTTGCCAATCGGAACACTGTCATTGGGAATGTTCGGAATCGAGAGGATTAAATTCTTTTGCTCCGCTTCCACTTCGGCAATTTTTGCATCCATTCCCTTAATAGTTGCCTTGATTTCATTCATCTCGGCTAAAATCGGAGCAATATCGCCGCCCTCTTTTCTGATTTGCGGAATTTGCTTGGAAGCCTGATTTTGCTTGGCTTTGAGTGCATCCGCTTGTGAATTTAATTCTCTTCTTTGCTCATCACACGCAAGCACGCGGTCAATTATTTCATCATAATCACCGTTGCGGTTTTTCATTGCCTGCTTTACTCTGTCCGGATTTTCTCTGATTACTTTAATATCTAACATTTGCCGATTTTCCTCCCGGTTTTTCTTTGTCTTTTTCTTTTTTGGCGATTTGGCTTATTCGCTCAAAAGATTGGCGATGCCTTTTAAATCGTCCTTATTATAAAACTCTATTTCAAGCGTGCCTTTTTCGCGGTTATTATAAACTTTCACTTTTCTGCCGAGTGTTTCGCTCAATGATAACTCCACTTCATCAAAGAAGGCATCTCTTCTTTTCTTTTTGGCGGTCTGCAAGGGAGCGGAATTGTCGTTTGCCGCACGCTTTGCCATGCGCTCCACTTCCCTTACGGAGACATCATTTTTGGCAATAAAATGCGCTGCCTCTATCATTTTTTGCTCATCCTTAAACGATAAAAGCGCTCTGGCATGACCGGCGGAAATCTTTCCGCTTCTGGTCAGCTCCTTCACTTCTTTGGGCAAATTAATTAAGCGCAGTGAATTGGCAATTGCCGGTCTCGAGCAGCCTACGCGCTCCGCAGCCTGGTCTTGTGTTAAGCCGTATTCTTCAATCAGTGCTTGTATGCCGTATGCCGTTTCTATCGGGTTTAAGTCCTCGCGCTGCAGATTTTCTATAAGCGCGATTTCCTTTTTTTCTTTTTCGCTGAGTTGTTTGATAATGACAGGAACCTCTACAAGTCCTGCGATTCTGCACGCTCTCCAGCGCCTTTCACCGGCTACAAGCTGATAGCGTCCGTTTGAAAGCGGGCTGACCAAAATCGGCTGTATCAAGCCGTGTTCGCTAATGCTTTTGGCGAGCTCCATTAATTTTTCTTCATCAAACAGTTTTCTGGGTTGGTCGGGGTTTGGCTCTATATCACTCAGTTTTAAAGTTACGGGGCTTTCCTCTGAACCGAAAAGTCCGTCATTATCGGCAAAAAGCGCATCTAAGCCCTTGCCGAGTCCGCCTCTTGGCCTTGCCATATCTTTTCTCCTTTATATTCTCACTTTTTCCTGTTATTTCTCAAAAATTCCGATGCCAGCTGGTCGTACATCAATGCGCCCTTACTCGTCTTATCATAATAGCGGACAGGTTGTCCGTAGCTCGGGGCTTCGGAAAGGCGAACATTTCTGGGAATCGCGGTGGTATACACTTTTTTAGGAAAATATTTCTTTACTTCCTCTACGACCTGTCCGGTCAGATTGAGTCTGCCGTCGTACATCGTTAAAAGCACGCCCTCCAGCTCTAAATGCTCATTATACTTTCTTTTCACGGCTCTGACGGTAGTCATCAGCTGCGAAAGTCCTTCCAGCGCATAATATTCACACTGAATAGGCACCAAAATGGTATCTGCCGCAACTAAACCGTTAAGCGTAATAATGCCTAAAGACGGCGGGCAATCCAGAAAAATGTAATCGAATTTTTCATCCATAGGTGCAATCGCCATTTTCAATCTGCTTTCGCGCTTTGGAATATCCACTAATTCCACCTCTGCGCCTGCCAAATTCATGTTTGCGGGAAGCACCCACACATTTTCATAGGCGGTTTTGACCAAAATATCTTCGGCTTTCACTTTATTAATTAATAAATCATAGGTGGACAGGGCAATATCCTTTTTATTGATGCCGAAGCCGCTTGTAGCATTTCCCTGCGCATCAATATCCGCAAGGAGTACCTTTTTACCCTTTGCGCCGACCGCTGCCGCAAGATTCACCGCAGTGGTTGTCTTACCGACACCGCCTTTTTGATTGACAATTGCAACTATTTTACTCATTCTATCTCCATTTTTCATATATGTGTCTTTTATTACAGTACAAGTAAAGATTATATACCCAAACACGACAAATTTCAATATGTTTCACATGAAACATGTCGAGAATTTACGCTGTCTATTTTGTTGATTTTACCATGAAAATATGGCTTGACAGCACCATTATCACAAGATGTTGTGGTGGTGTAAAAACCACACCGCCATTTCAATAGCCCACACTCTAATAGAGCGCTGAAAACTGAAGGCTGGAAACTGAAAACTACCCCGCCTGTCTTTTCTGTTGTGTGCATACGCACACAACAGAAAAGACAGAGGGGTTGCCTCTGCCTTTCCTGTGTTATTGGGGGTGTGAGAAGAAAAGTATATTCCTGTGCTATGTGGAGAAAGCACAGAACGAGTGACAGTATATTCTACACGGACACTCGCGGCATTTATCCTGCCGAGCCCGTCACTCTCGAAAGGATAAACGGTAGTGTTTTTCACTACGCATAGATTGTAGCATGTTTTTTTGTGCCTGTCCACCTTTTTTGGTCGCGGGATTCCCGTTGTTTCGCCAAAAAAATACAAATTATAATGGTTTTTTTATAATTGCTGTCGAAGTGCGGGGATACTTTGTCGGCGTGTGCGATATCTTTTTTATGAGAATAATTGTTCTCTCACTGCCATCGGGTAAAGTGAACGCATGCAACGCCTCTATGCTTCCGCCGAGGGTCTGCACCGCTGTCTCGGCAGCTTTCATTTCTTCTGCGCCTTCTTTTCCTTTCATGGCAATAAAATATCCGCCGACTTTTACGAAGGGGAGTGTCAGCTCGCTCAGCGACCTTAAATTTGCCACCGCTCTGGCAACGGCAAAATCATAGGTTTCACGTGAAACCTCCTTGTGCGCCTGTTCCTCTGCGCGCGCATGCAAGGTCTCGGCAGATAAAGCGAGTTGCTCCAAACAATCTTCAATGAATTTCAGTTTTTTGCCGGTAGAGTCTAAAAAGGTCATTTGCAAATCGTCCCGCGCAATTAACATCGGCATAGAGGGAAATCCTGCGCCGCAGCCGACATCAATCACCTTTGCACCTTGTGGAAAGCAAACATATTTAAAAATCATTAAGCTGTCTAAAAGGTGTTTGACCGAGACGGCTTCCGACTCGGTAATGGCGGTAAGATTTATCTTTTCATTTGCCTGCACCAGTAGTGCGGCAAAACAATCCAATTTGTCTATAACGGCATCGCTTTGCACAATGCCGTAATCCTTTAAATATTCTTTTAAGCGTGATGTGTCAATCATACTATTCTCCGTTTTTGGCAAGATAAATCAAAAGCACACTGATATCAGCAGGGGTAACACCGCTGATGCGGCTTGCCTGCCCGACACTGTGCGGTCTTACCTTGGAAAGCTTCTCTGCCGCTTCAAGGCGCAAGCCGGTAATGGCTGCATAATCGGTATGCTCCGGTATCAGTTTGTTTTCTAAGCGGCGCATTTCTTTAATTTGCGCTTCCTGGCGCTTAATATAACCCTCGTACTTCACCGATATTTCAACCTGCTCAAACACATCCCGCGGCAATTCCGGTCTTGTGATATCCACCGGTGTGAGCAAATCATAATTTATGGAGGGTCTTTTTAATAACTCTATCAATTTGCATCCCTTTGTAAGGGGAGATGTTTCATGTGAAACAAGGATTTCATTGACTTCATCACTAAGCGGAATGGAGGTTTTTTCTATGCGCCTGCGCTCAGTGCGTATCATTTCCTGCTTTTGCAAAAATCTCTCATAACGCTCATCACTGATAAGTCCGATTTTATGACCCAAAGGGGTCAAGCGCTCGTCCGCATTATCCTGGCGCAGGATTAATCGGTATTCACTGCGGCTTGTCATCATGCGGTACGGGTCGGTACAGCCTTTGGTGACCAAATCATCTATCAGGGTGCCGATATAGGAGCCGGCTCTATCTAAAATAACCTCAGATTTACACAATATTTTGTGGGCAGCATTGATACCGGCAACAAGACCTTGTGCCGCAGCTTCCTCATAGCCGCTTGAGCCGTTAAACTGACCGGCACCGAATAATCCGCTATAATCCAAAAATTCAAGTGTCGGCTTTAACACAGTCGGGTCAACACAATCATATTCAATCGCATAGGCAGTGCGCATAATCTGCGCATGCTCGAGCCCGGGAATAGAGTGAATAAAATCCGCCTGCACATCTTCGGGCAACGAGGAGGAAAGCCCCTGCAAATAGATTTCTTCCGTATCCAACCCACAGGGTTCGATAAAGATTTGGTGGCGCTCTTTTTCACTAAAGCGCACAATTTTATCCTCAATGCTCGGACAATAGCGCGGGCCTTTTCCCTCAATTTTTCCCGCATACATAGGGGAGCGGTCTAAATTATCTAAAATAATCTGCTTTGTATTTTCATTGGTATAAGTAATATAACAGGATATTTTATTTTCGATTTCGGTTTGTGCATCAAAAGAAAAGTTAACTAAATTCTCATCGCCCTTTTGTTCTTGCATCTTTGAAAAATCAAGACTTCTGCGGTTCACACGCGAGGGGGTTCCCGTTTTAAAACGGCGCATGGGTAAGCCTAAATTGCGTATAGCAACCCCCAACTCCTTTGCGGGAAACATGCCATCCGGTCCGCTTTCATAAGAGACATCACCGACATAGATGCGCCCTGCCAAAAAGGTGCCTGTAGCAAGAATAACACAGTGCGCTCTGTAAATCGCCTCAAGCTTCGTTTTCATATACCACATATCATCCTTGCGGTATAAATCCACGATTTCGCCCTGCATAATTTCGAGATTTTTTTCTTGCTCGAGCACATGCTTCATATAACGCGCATAGTCTTTACGGTCAATTTGCGCTCTTAAAGAATGCACTGCCGGACCTTTGCCGAGATTTAACATACGCGATTGAATGAGATTTGCATCTGCCGCGATTCCCATTTCACCGCCTAATGCATCAATTTCGCGCACCAAATGCCCTTTAGAGGTGCCGCCGATAGAGGGGTTGCACGGCATGTTGCCCACCTGGTCAAGGTTGATGGTGAAAATCGCCGTTTGACAACCGAGGCGCGCAGCGGCAAGCGCCGCTTCAATTCCCGCATGACCGGCACCGATTACAATAATATCATATTGTTTTGCAAAATATTCCATAATAATTCTCTATTTTCCAACACAGAAGTTTTTAAATATTTCTTCACTGATTCTTTGTGTGGCACGCTGTCCGGTCAATTCCAAAAGCGCTTCAACCGCGCTGTCGATACAGACATTGACCGCATCTAAGGTCATGCCGAGCTGTACCGCTTCAAGTGCCTGTATTACACTCTCATATGCCGATTGCAGGCAAACCTTTTGGCGCTGTGTCGCCAGCATGGGTGCATAGGGGTTAAAATCTTTGGTGCCAAGCTCTTCTTCAACCGCATTTATAAGTGCATCAAAACCGCTTTCGCTCTTTGCGGAAAGGTAAACTGTTTTTTTGCCGTATTTTTGCAAAATATCAGGCTCCCATACAGCCGATAAATCACTTTTATTTAAAACAAGGATTGCGCGCTTATTTTTTATCGTCTCCAAAAGGGCGAAATCTTCCTCATTTAACGGCTTTGAAACATCAAAAACCGCCAAAATAAAGTTAGCGGATTGTGCTTTTTTTCGTGACAGGTCAATGCCGATTTGTTCTATCGTATCCTCACTCTCACGAAGACCTGCCGTATCGGAAAGTCTTAGCACGGCATTGCCGATACGCACACTCGTTTCCACAACATCACGCGTGGTGCCTTCAATATCGGTCACTATACTTTTTTGTTCGCCGCACAAAAGATTCATCAAACTCGATTTGCCGACATTGGTTCTGCCCAAAATAGCGGTTTCCACCCCTTCATTGACAATCAAAGAAATATCAAAAGAGGCTAAAAGCTTTTGGCAATCCTCTTTAGTGTGCAAGAGATTTTTTTCTATCGCGTGCATATCGAGCGCTTCAATATCATCCTCCGGATAATCTGTCCACGCCGCAAGATGTGCGGAAAGGGAAATGAGCGAAGAAGATATTTCTTCAATACGCTTATACAGTGTTCCTTCCTTTGCACTCAGTGCCGCCGCGGCAGAAGCTTCGGATTGCGCACTGATAATAGAGGCAATAGCTTCCGCCTGTGTTAAGTCAATTTTTTTGTTTAAAAAAGCTCTCTTGGTAAATTCACCCGCCTCTGCAGGAACTGCTCCGGCAAGATAAACCTGTTCGAGCACTTTTTTAAGCAAAAAAAGTCCGCCGTGACAGGATAATTCCACCACATCCTCACCGGTATATGAATGCGGCGCGCGAAAAAGTAAAGCGACACATTCATCTAATTTTTCTCCGCAGGAAGCATATACATATCCGTATGCGGCGGTGTAGCCTTTCATATCCGAAAGGCGCTTATGTGTATCGCGCGCTTTAAAAACCCTTTCGGCAACCGAAACGGCATCTTCACCACTGATTCTGATTACGCCGATGCCGCCAACGGCAGGGGCAGTGGAAATTGCAGCAATTGTACTCATACTATCCTCAAAAAAAATGAAAATGGCGGTGGAAATATCCACCACCATTTTTTTCTTTATTCTTCCTCTTTTGTTTCCGCCTTGGTAACAATGCCGTATAACGGCGCAGAGGATATATCCTTCTTCGGCTCACGGGGCTCACTGTTGTTATCCGCTTCCGCTTTTGTGCTGCGGTTGTATGAACCGCCGCCTCTTCTGCCGAAGCGTCTGTTGTCATTTTTGCGATAGCCGCCGTCCGCCGGAGAAATAACTACTCTTCTCTCAATATTTGAGCCGATAGAGTGACTGGTTACACCCTCAATATCCTGAACCGCTGTATGAATGATATGTCTTTCATACGGATTCATCGGCTCTAAAGTAATTCTTCTGCCGGTACGCAATGCATTCTTGGCATTTCTATGCGCAAGGGCAGTCAGAGTGGTTTCTCTCTTTTGTCTGTAACCTGCAACATCAAGTGTCACGCGTACATAATCATCGTGTCCTTTATTGGCAACGAGAGAGGCAAGATACTGAATTGCATCGAGTGTTTCACCTCTGTGTCCGATAATCATACCGTCCACATCATGGTCGCCGCTGTCCAGAGAAATGAATACGGTTGTGCCGTCTTGTGTGGAAGAAGTGGTATTTACATCTGTGCCGAGCATTTTGGAAGTAATGTCTTTGACATAGGCTTCACACTCTGTTCTTGCTTTTTCAAGTCTTGCCGCATCAACAGGCTCGCGCTGCTTTTCTTCCTTTTGTACCGCTTCTTTTTTCGGCTCTTGCTTTTGCTCTTTTTCCGTGTTCTTTTTTGCAGGCTTCTTTTCAACCTTTTTTGCTTTGGCTTTATTTGCCTGCTGTTTTTTCTTCGGCTTCTCTTCTTTTTCATAAGAAGCCTTCACCTGTGCTTTTTTACCGCCGAATAAACCTAAGATTTTCTTAGACGGTGTAGAAATAATATCAAACTTAATGTCGGCATATTCCGGCGCATTGAGTTTGGTGCGCGCATCTTCTCGCGCCTGCTCTATGGTATCGCCTTCGCCGATTTTTTCAATGATCAAAATCGTTTACCTCCGTAAAATGATAAACATACCTTATTCCGTAACAGTCTTTCTGCTTTTTACATTCTTTTCATATGCAAATCTGTTGATAACATCACTAATCATACTCTTTGCCGCAACCTTCGGCGGTGAATAAATATTAGAGAGCAACAGGGTTTGGAAGAATGCAAAGATATTGGAAATAACCCAATAGAAACCGACACCTGCAGGCACGGTAAAGCAAAGATAAATAGAGAATAAAGGCATAAATGCCATCATACAACCCGCGCTTAACGCATTGGAGCCCTGAGACATAGTCGGATTATATCTCTTTTGCATTCTTGAAGAATAAAATGATGTTAAAAATGAAGTAAGACCCGATAAAGCCGGAATAATCCAAAGAATGTTAAAATTACTGATAGATGGGGTCTGTGTTAAATCAATTCCAAATAAAGTAAAACCTTGTGCAAATTGATTCATCTGGTCAATTTGACCGGATGTGAAATAAGCGCTTACCTTTGCGCTGATTTCACTGGACTTATCCTTTAACTGGTTTAAAACCAACAATTCCTGATAATAAGAGCCTCTTTTTGATGTGCTCAATCCTTCCAAAATACCGGAAACCGTTTCATCTGCCAAGAAAGCCTTTGCTTCATCGGCAAATTTCAACACATAAGAAATCGGTCGGGTAATTGCGCCGTAAACACCCCACAATAAGGGCAGAGAAATCAACATCGGACCGCAGCCAGCAGCCATAGGATTATATCCCTCTCTTTGATAGAGCTTTTGTTGTTCCTCGGAATACTTTTGGCGGTCATTGCCGAATTTTTGCTGTAATTTTTGCAGCTTCGGCTGAATGCGGAATTGCTTCGCCTGATTTTTTTGTTGAGGTATGGATGTCGGCATCAGCAGTATTCTTGTAATAACCGTAAACACGATTAAAGAAATAACATAAGGTGCCGGGGTATTTTTGAACAATTCATAGATAAATCCGAGAATGGTTCCAAAAATAGAATAAATAAATCCAAAAACTGTACTCATTATTTTCTCCTGTTTTTAATGTTTCGCCCAAAATCTTCTGTTTTCGGCGGAACAGGGTCATACCCGCCCGGAAACAGGGGGTTACACCTCAATATTCTCTTGAAAGCAAGCCAGGAGCCTTTGAGCGCTCCGTGAATCTCGACTGCTTCAAGAGCATATGCAGAGCATGTGGGATAAAAACGACAGCAGCCGTGAGAAAGCGGTGATAAAAATATTTGATAGAATCTGATCAATCCTTTAATGATATATTTCATCTTGCAAAATACCGGCTTGTATAAAACAATTTTTCAAATCTTTTGTAACTTCGTTGGAATCGGCATAGACACAGCGTGTGCGCGCAACAATAATCATATCATAATGTGCATCGAGCTTGTCTTGTAAAGAGCGAAAAGCAACACGAATCAATCTTCTTGCTCTGTTTCTCTTTACAGCCTTTCCGATTTTTTTTCCGCTTGTAATGCCTAAGCGGTTATGCTGTAAACGATTTTGTTTTACATATACTACCACACTCGGCGAAACAAAACTTTTTCCTTTCGCGTATAAATAGCGAAATTCTTTATTGAGTTTTATACTCTCGTATTTATCCATACAACTGTATTAGTAAGTGAGTTGCTTGCGGCCCTTTGCACGACGGCGTGCCAACACTTTACGACCGTTTCTTGTAGCCATTCTCTTACGGAAGCCATGTTCCTTTTTTCTGTGTCTTTTTTTCGGTTGATACGTTCTTAACATTTCTTTTCCTCCAATCTGATGCCAAAACCGGTCTTTGGCGATCTATTCTATACGCAGTATGGCGTATGATATTTTTCATCTGATTTTAACCGAAACATAATTTTTCAAATTAAAATACC
>JAFWGH010000034.1 GCA_017512465.1 Clostridia bacterium | reverse complement strand
TTTTTTCTTCTCCTTTCGAAATGATTATAGCACAATTATATTTTTTGTGCAATATTTTTGCACAAAAAATATTTACTATTTTTATCACTTATTAGTATTTAAGTCGTAGAATAGGTTCTACGAGATTTTGAAAAGGTTTACTTAATTGTATTATTTGGGTTCAATTTTTTCAAGATTAGTTTTTTCATACTATAACTTAATTGCGTAGAAAACTTACTGGCAATTTGTCGAACGGTCGCAATTTTTTATCAAAATAACAAAAAGAGTCACACAAAATCAGGCGGTGTTTACTCAAATGAGACGGAGGAAACCCTATGGATTTAATGTTAGACTCTCACATAAAACAATGTTATCGAACAAACGTTCGATAACATTGTAGCATACTTTATTTGATTGTCAAGAGTTTTATTGTAATTAAATGAGAAGTATGGAAGTTACGGTAATGATATATAGTAATCTGTAATGATAACGTTATATACAAATGCTTTCATTTTTATTTGTGTTGCAATACATTTTCATTTAGTTGAGAAGTTGTGCCAAAAACTTTAAGATATTTTGAGCCTTTTTGAGCTTTGACATCTATTCGCTTTACCTTATTTATATTGTCATTTCCCATGATCTTCAAAGCTTTCTCTAACGATAAGACAGCAACTTCGGTATTGTTTAATGTTTCTTTTGAACAAATTAACACAACGAAGTTTTTATAACCTTCTTTAGGAAGTGCATTAACCACGTTATATTCCGCTGTGGTGAAATTAATTACCCATTTATCTGTTTTATCATTTGAACGTACAGGTTTTGAACTATATTTGACAAACAAGTTATATTTGCCATTATCGGTATCAAAAATCAATTGTTTTGAATTATCACTTGTGTCAATTATAGCTGGTGCAATTTGCTTTTTCACCAAATGTGAAAGCAATGCTCCTACATAATAATCTATTTTATTAATGCCCACTTTTCTTCTCCTTCCACTTAATTGAATAAAGCTAATATCTCATTGTTTAGTTTATTTGCCTGTCCCTTAAGCTTGTTAATTTCATCCAACTTTGATTTTACTTCGTTTCCGATTTTGAGTTGGGTTTCTAAATTCTCAATTGGGATTCGTAACGCCTTTACTGCCTCTGTGGGTAACATTTTTATAACTGCACCAGTGGCAGTAGCGGTCAACCTTTTTTGTGCCAATGAACTGTTTAAATATGCTAGCAAATAGTATGGATTGAGTTTTTCTTCATCAACTTCAATTATATAGAAGTTGCCATTTGCAATTACGGTTTTCTCAGGAACGCCTTCAAAAAGAGAGGCTTTGAATTCGGGGCTTCCGGAGCGAGAAAGAATAATACTGTGTGCTTTAACAACAAACTTTTCGGATTTAGGCGGCATCTCTTTAAAACTTTCGAAATCCCCGCCAATGAGCCAGTCTTGTGCATTTGCGATTGTCAAACATTTATAAGATGTCTTTCTATCTGTTACGTAATGATCTAGTTCATTTGCACTTAACCTTCCAGCTCTTCTAATTTGGACAAAATCACCTAATACTTGTTCATTTTCCGCAAAATGCTCTGTTGATAAGAACTTTTTTGGGTCAAGAATAAACGACTCATTATCTACAGAATCTATTGTTAATGTTTTGCTATTTTCCGACTCGGATTTCAAATACTCAATAATTTGCTCAATATTATCATCAGAAATAGTATTAGTTCTACGCATTTTTACAAAACAATCCGAAGCATCGATTGCTTTAAATCTTTTGTTTCCCTTACTAATTAAAACGAGTGCAGTTTTAATATTTGTATAACCAAAGAGTTTTTCAGGCAAAAGAATGATTGCCTCAATCAATCCTTTTTCAACTAACTGTTTTCTTACCAAACTATCAGGTTTGTTAAATAAACTACCGAGGGTAACAACAGAGAGAACTTTGCCACCTTCTTTTAAATATTCCAATCCTTTTAATGCAAACAACCAATCCGAACTTGTTATGCTTGAAAACTCGATGCCGCCAATGGATTTAGTTTGGAATAATGATTTTGCTCGCATGCCGTAAGGTGCATTGATGAATAGCTTGTCATACTCTGGTAGTGAGGTTTTAAAAATATCTTCATTGATGAATTCAATTTTTTTACCAAGCATCTCTGCTCTCATTTGAGATAATGTGCACATTTCTGTATTAATCTCAATGCCAATAGCGTGCAAACAATCATCTGTTACAGATAATAAAAAATCGCCCATACAAGAACCGAAATCAACAACTGTTTCACCACTCTGAATGGAGAGAATCTTCTTTGCAAGTTTAGAAATACAATCTGGGGTGACCCCTATTCCTGATTGCTTTCCCATTTGAGAAAAGCGTGCAAATAATAACTCACATGCACAGGCTATATCGTTTTTTTTGTATTTGCTTGCTAGATTTTCAATTCGCTGGTCACTTAACTCCTTCTTGTCAAAACCGGAATCATCGAAGATGTGTTGAAGAATATTATAATCCCCATTGTTTTGTTTCTTCTGATAGATTGCATATAAATAATATACTGTGTTCTCTTGTCTACTATAGTGAAAGATGTCTTCGATCTCTTTTGCCAATGCTTCACCGTCTTTTGTGTATTTCATTTTTAACCTCCAAATTAGTATGTTTACTTATTTTTAGGGATTTAAAAATCCCATATATTGATCACAAACTTATATTACCACATCAAAGCATGATTGTCAATAGGGATTTTTAAATCCCTAAAATTTTACAGAGTTTTTTCACATAGGTATAGTTCGAATCAAATTACATAATTGTTTTTAATTAATAAGATATTGTAGTAAGGAAAATTAATCGCGTTGGAGTAGAAAAACTATTATCCATCATGGAAAAGGGGATTCTTCATGCAGGTTTCAATGATTAATTATGCGATGCGAGTGAAGCCTGTTTTAAATAATACTATTTGACAAAATGGTAAAAATAAATATAATGATAGTAAATAGTATCAAAAACTATCAGTAGGTGAGGATATGGATGCATTACAATTTGCGGCAATGTTGGGCGACAAGCACATTGTTGATTTAAAGAAAATGAAATACAAATATCCCGATTGCTTTGATTCGTTTTTGCAAACACTTGCGGCGGGGTATTACAAAGAGTTGCCGTTAAGTGATTTTGCGGGGCAGCCGCTTGTGTATTTGCCTTCGTGCACGGGGGTGAATTTGGAAGCGGTGAAGCTTTTATATGCCGCTCGTGGCGGTAGCTTTGGAGTGAGTTGCTTGGAAGATGAAATCATTTCAACCTCTTCGATTGAGAGCATTGATTTTAGCCGCGACAGTGTGCGTAGCATTATGAAGGGGTTTGCGCCGAAGGATGAAGCGGAAACGCGCATACTCGGGCTAAAAAAAGGCTTTGAATTTATCAGCAACAAGGCAAACCGGATTACCGAGAAAAACATCTACAAGCTTTATATGATGAGCGTCGGTGATTTTTTAGAGGAGGAAAACCGTTTGCCGGAGGGTAGTTTTTACCGCAAGGACAGTGTGTATGTTGTAGGCACTGCGATTGAGCACACGGGAATTGACCATAGCAAATTGCCGGCACGCATGGCGGAACTTGTGAAGTTTGCAAATCAGAAAGACGACATTAACGAGCTTTTGAAGGCAGCGATGCTGCATTTTTATTTAGCTTTTCTTCACCCGTATTTTGACGGCAACGGCAGAATGGCGCGACTTTTACACATGTGGTATTTGATTCAAAAGGGGTATGAATCCACTCTTTTTGTTCCGCTTTCAAGTTACATTGAGCGCAGCCGAAAAAAGTATTATGATTCGTTCACTTTGATTGAAGAAAATTACAAACTTTCAGGTGTCATAGACATTACACCTTTCCTTAAGTATTACAGTGAAAATGTGTATGACAAAATCAGCAAAGAAGAAGTGAAGCCCGATACACTTGCAAAGTACAGTGAGCTTTTGCAATCGGGTGAAATTACGGCGAAGGAAGCGGAGCTGTGGCAATTTGTTCTCTCGGCATATGCCGGTAAATCCTTCACCACAAAGCAGCTCGAAAAAGATTTTGTCGGTGCTGCGTTTGCCACAATTAGAAAGTTTGTGCTAAAATTTACGGAGAGGGGATTACTGAGAGCAACAAAACTTTCCAACAAAGTGCTTTATGCAGTGAAAAATTAAAAGAAAACTCTATTTCATCCTCTAAAAATGAAAGTGGCATTTTTAGAGGATTTTTTATTGGTCTTGAGCAGGAAAAAATAGAATTTAAGGCATAAAAAATCGGCTTTTTTGGCATTGTTAATATACTATCATTCTATAGTGTGCGGGTGAAAAAACACTGCTCTTGAGCAGGAAAACGGTTATAAAAATATCAGCGTGGAGAAGGGGTATCTCCACGCTGATTTTATGGCTTTTGGTTGTTATGTAAGTGCTTCGATTATGAATTTCACACCGAGGGTGAAGCCGGTTTTGAAGGCATCGAGTTCGGTGATGTTGGAGAGTTCATTACGGCTTTCGCTATATTTCATCAGCAACTCGATTTGTTCTTTTGTGAGTTGTTCCTGTAAGCGGGTTTGGTTTCGGGTAGTGAGGTGAATGGCTGTTTTATAGTCCGGGTTATCTTGCAAATTATTATACTCCATCGGGCTTATATTGCCGTACCACAGTTCTTCAATCGCGCTTATCATATGATTTCCTCCGGGCAAATCACCTCGTGCATCACGGTTTCGCGGGCTTGGTTGGCGATGTTGTTCATTGCCCGCGCCCATTTGAGCATATCTTTGGTTTTGAGTTTTTCGGTGATGCCTTGCTTTTCGGCGTTATCTTTTACGATGCGCTCATACATTTCGGCGGCTCGTTTATCGACCTCGTGCAAATAGGTATTGAGTTTACAATCCTTCTTTAGTGTGACATAGAAAGAATGGCGGTGTTTTTTGATATACTCAAGGTGTCTTCGTCCCCACAAACCGATAGGATAATCCGTATCGGTAGATATGAGATTCGGCAGGTAAACTTTACCGACAAGGGTATAGTTGATGCCGGTTTTTTTATCTGTATAACTTTCCTTCATGATGATACCTCCTTTACGATTTGCTCTTAGCTTTTTTTGCCGGTTTTTTTGGCGTTTTTTTTGCCGGTTTTTTTGCCGGCGGGGGAGTGGCGGCTTCATTAAAAGCGCGAAATCCCTCAAGCGTTGCATCTTCACGCGGCGCTAATGTTTTTAGATATGCCTGATAGCGGACTAAATCCGTATCCCTTACCGGCTTGCCGGTATAAACCATTTTTTGGTACACACTTTTTTGCACTTGATTATGTATGGCATCAACCGCATCGCGCCATTTTATAGGTGTTCTTTTTTTGAGTGTGGATGTAATATGCTGTTTTTTTCTCAACTGTGTTACACCTGTGTTATACATATCGGTTGCGATTAAATCGACCAGTTCCAAATAATCCAATAATTGATTATTGCGCAGCAGTTCAAAGTAGCGCCTCTCATCAAATTCTTTGAGGTAAAACGCATGGCGGTGTCCCCAAATGCCTACCGGTTTGTGGTAGCGCGTTTCTTCATCAAAATTCGGGTAAAGTTCCCCGTCAATTTCCGAAAGTGTCAGATTATTTCTTACAATCATATGTATCTACTCCTCCTTTTTAAATCAAATTTCATTTCGCAGAATAATGATTGTGTCACCAAAAGGGGAGAAAACACTCAAAAACAGGCAAAAATGACTGCACTTTTTTTCGACTGTTTTTTGGTCGATATTTTGTGTAATTTTCGGCGCCGAGTGTTAAAATTTCCTTTATTTAAGCCATTTTTTGAAAATCATTTTCTCTCCTTTATGTACCCTATTCTAACACTTACCGGTGCCATGGCAGCGCCCATATTATTGGCATCGGTGATGCCGAGGTCGGTGATTTCGCCGAAGCGCGCGGCGCGGATTTTCACCTTGCCCTGTGCGCCGCTTTTTTTGCCGCTTTCGAGCACGGCGGCGCCGGCGGCGGTGACGGTCCACTGCGAGGTGGGAGCGCGCTGATTGCCGTATTCAAGCGGAAAGCGGAACTGCCGCTCGCTCGAACAAAAGTGGGAGCCGGTGGCGGCAAGCGCTCTGCCTGCCGCACCGCATTCAAGCAAATTTGCGCCGTTAATGAGCGCGAGCGCCATGGTGGAGCAAGCGCCGTATAACCCGCAAAAATTCACCCCGAGGTTGGCAAAAGCAAAGTTGGAAGCAATACACTGGCTGAGCAAATCGCCCGCAAAGATGCAGTCGATATCTGCCCAGGTCAATTTGCCTTTAGCGAGCGCAATTTCCGCTGCATTTTTGAGCAGTTCACTCTCGCTCTCTTCCCAACTTGCTTTGCCCAGTGTGGTATCGCTAAACACCTTATCAAACTGATTGCCGAAGGGACCTTCTCCCTCTTTTTTACCGGCACATGCCGCCCAAAATGAGATTTCGGGCGCATTTTCATACACAATTGTTTTGCCCAAACTCAATGCCATTTACATCACCTTACATACCTTTAAAATATAATATATTAATCCATAGATATTGGCTGCCAGCACACCATAGACAATCACGGGGCCCGCAATTGAAAACATCTGCACACCGGTGCCCAAAATCTTACCCTCCGGCTTATTATCGAGTGCCGG
This sequence comes from Clostridia bacterium, assembly GCA_017512465.1. Taxonomy (GTDB): domain Bacteria; phylum Bacillota; class Clostridia; order Oscillospirales; family Acutalibacteraceae; genus RUG714. The sequence continues at coordinate 18,888 of JAFWGH010000034.1, read as the reverse complement.
TGCGGTCACGGCATTGGCAAATCCCGTGATGGGCACAAGTGTACCCGCACCGCCGAATTTTGCGATTTTATCATACAAGCTCAGCGAGGTGAGCACCGCACTGATGGCAATCAATGAGATAGAGGTTATAACCTTTGCTTTATCCTCCGAAGCACCCGCTTTTTGGTATATTTCAAACAGTATTTGCCCTATGGTGCAAATGATACCGCCGACCAAAAAAGCTTTGCAAAAATTTGAAAACAGCTTGCTTTTCGGTGCGGCGTTTTCCACAATTTGGTTTAATTCTTTTCGTTTCAAATCATCATCTCCGCAAATAGTTTTTTACAAAAAAGCGGCAATATTCATAATTGGCGCAAAATGGAGAAAAGTATTAGTAGCAGTTAGCTGTTAGCATATTGGCAATTAGCGATTGGTGAAGCCGCTTTGCGGCTTAAAGAATGATAGAATAGGTGAGAGATATGATATTTTTAAAGGCATTTTTGGTTGGCGGGCTTATTTGCGGGATTGTGCAGCTTTTGATTGACAAAACCGCGCTGACACCCGCAAGAATCTTAGTCGGCTTAGTCGTTTGCGGCGTGGTACTCGGCGCTTTCGGCTTATATGAGCCGCTATTTCGCTTTGCCGAGGAGGGTGCCGGTGTGCCGCTGTTGGGATTCGGCGCCAATATGGTAAAAGGTGTGAAAGAGGCGGTGGATGAGCAAGGGCTTCTCGGTGTTCTCATCGGTCCGATGCAGGCAGCCGCCGCGGGCATCACGGCGGCAATGCTATGCGGTGTGGCGGCGAGCATTGCGGCAAAGCCAAAGGACAAATCATAGGATTTTTCCTTTGCAGTGATGTTTGGCTGCGCCAAGTGATGCTGCTTCGCAGTGATGCTTGCGATTTGCGCAAGTGATGTTTTGGCGGTGCCAAAGTGATGGGCGGGACACCCGCACCCTCGTCCAAACAAACTACACAACAGAAAGAATTTGCAAGCAAATCCTTTAGTGTTGTTTCGTTTGTTTCTCCTCTCCCCAAAAAGTTTTCTGCGAAATACTTTTCGGGGACCCCATTTTTTGATTCACCATGCCGCTTGCGGCTTATAATGGATAAGGGCGGAGCCCTTCCTTTCGCTAACGGCTAATTTGCTAACCGCTAACCGCTGACAAATAAGGTTTGCGCGCTCGGAGAGCGCGACAAATCCTTATTTGTCTTGACAGACTTCAAGCGAAATTTTATAATAAGAATAGTATAAAACTACAAGGATTTACCATGAAAAAACAACTCACAAAACCTTCTGTCTACATACCGATGGCGGTGCTTTGCTGTGTGCTGTGGTCGAGCGCTTTTCCCTTTATTAAGCTCGGCTACCGCTACTTTGAAATTGCGGCTGATGATTACGCCTCTCAAATCCTGTTTGCCGGCTGCCGCTTTATGCTTGCAGGGGTAATTACACTGATTTTGGCAAGCATAATTACCAAAGAAAAGCTCATTCCCGAGCACCGCAGCACCATGGGGCGCATAGCGGCGCTTTCGCTTGCGCAAACAGCGGTACAATACACTTTATTTTACATTTCACTTGCCAAAATCGAGGGCTCATCGGGCAGTGTGATAAACAGTGCCGGCACCTTCTTTTGTGTGCTGTTATCCGCAGCGGTTTTTCGCGGGAGTGACAAATTAACAGTGCCGAAAATTCTCGGCTGTTTGCTCGGTTTCGGCGGGATAGTGTTAATGAATTATTCCACCTTGCACTTGGGCAGCAATTTGGCGGGAGAAGGCTTAATGCTGCTCTCGGCGATGAGCTATGCACTCAGCTCTATTCTTATTAAAATTTTCAGTGAACACGATAATCCTGCACTGTTGAGCGGCTGGCAGTTTTTTGTTGGCGGACTCATGATGATGGGCGCCGGCATGGCATTTGGCGGTGATTTGCGGCAGGTGAACGGCAAAGCGGTGGCGATACTTATTTATTTGGCATTTGTTTCCGCCGCGGCATACACGCTTTGGGGCGTTTTGCTCAAATTTAACGCTGTATCGAAAATTGCTGTTTTCGGCTTTGTGATACCGGTTGGCGGCGTGATTTTGTCGGCGCTGCTGTTGGGAGAATCCATTAATATACCGCTTAGTACAGCATGCCTCGTACTGGTGAGTGCGGGAATTGTGCTTGTGAATGTGAAGCAAAATTACGAAAAGTGATGTTTAATACACAAAAAACCTTCGGATGAAACGATTCCGAAGGTTTTTTTTACGCTAAAGAGGCATATTTTGTAACAAATAGGTAAAAATGGTAGTTTTTATTTGACATATAGATTAGAATTTTCTATAATTACTATATATGGCTATTTTATTTAATTTAGATTAAAGAGGAAAGCAAATGTTAGTATCTCCTTCATTATTAAGTGCTGATTTTTCCAAATTAGAGGATGAGTGCAAGCGCATTCAGGCAGCGGGAGCCGATTGGCTGCATTTAGATGTGATTGACGGTGTGTTTGCACCCAACATCACTTTCGGTGTGCCGGTGGTTAAGGCACTGCGCTCGAAAACGGATATGGTTTTTGATTTGCACCTGATGATTACAGAGCCTCTCAAATACATTGAAAACTTTGCGGCGGTCGGTGCGGATTTCATCACCTTTCATATTGAAAGCAAGAGCGACCCGGCGGCGACTATAAAAAAAATACATGATTGCGGCTTAAAAGCCGGTGTGGCACTTAAACCCGGCACTCCTCTCGAGGCGGTAAAACCCTATCTCGACATGGCGGACATGATTTTGATAATGACGGTGGAGCCCGGTTTTTCCGGTCAAAAGTTTATGGCAGACATGATGCCGAAGCTGAAGGAGTTAAGCAGCCTGTGCGCCGGTGAGGATAAGTACATTCAGGTGGATGGCGGTGTGAACACCGACAATGCCCGCCTGGTAGCCGAAAACGGTGCCAATGTGGTGGTGGGCGGAAACAGTGTATTTTGTGCGGAAGATCCCAAAGCCGTGATTGACTGTTTCCACAGCTATTAAGCACTCTCTCCCGCAAACACCTCGCGCCAATATTCCTTTGTTGCGGCGAGGGCGAGCGCATCCGTAACGGGGGAAGCGTACTCCTTGAGCAGGTTATCCAAAACCGCGGCATGCGTATCTATGACAAAGCGGTATTTCCCCTCGCTTTCATAAACACCGGCGGGCAGACAGCCCGTGTGTGCGATATTTTCCGTGAGCGCGGCAAAGTCGGCATGTGTGAGCAATTCATAGATTTTATAGCGGGTTTTTCGGTGCGCGGTAACTTTTAATTTTACTTTTTTCACCCGGAAAGAGAAGCAAAGCAGCATGCTCCCGTCGCTAAAGGGCAGCAGCTCCGTGACACGCTTATCATAGCTTTGCGGCACAAAGCCTGCGCTGAGCGCGGCATCGCGGTAAACAGATTGCAGTATTTTGCGCGAAGCTTCATCTTGAAACGAAAAATCATTTTCATTTAAGTGCAGTGTATGTACTTCATCTTTTGTTAAAAAGACCAAAAGCGAATTGTTTTCTCCTATTTCAATTTTCATGCGTTACCTCCAAATCGGTTTCTACTTTTATACTATTATCGAGACAGGCCAAACGCAATGAAAAAATACAGGAAATGCAGGAAAAATCAGGATATACATGAAAAAAAGCCAAAAAAAGAAATTTCAAAATATAAAGCCGGATGGTCAGGCGTATACCGAGCTTGTATCGGAGTTTGAGCGAAAAGAAATGGCGGATTACTCTTTTAAGAGCAATGCACAAGCCATGGGAAAAAACGCAAAAAAACTGCGTAAGAATAAAATTATCAGAGCGGTATTGAGCATTATCGGTGCTATTTTAGTGCTTTACTTAGGCTATTTTATTGTTGCGCTCATTAAGGGTGTCAATTCCCGCCCACAGACCTCGCCTTCGGAATATGTGGTTGTTACGCAAGAGCAAACAACCGTTCCTTCCACACAGCAGACTACGGTTCCTGTTTCCAAGGAAACGACAACTGCCGAAAAGGTCAGCAGGGCACAAGAGAAAACCACACAAAAGGCAAGTGAGACAACAACCCAACAAACAACCACTACAAAGGACAGCGGATTATGATACATATTGTTCCCGCTACGAAAAAAACCACTTTTTTTCAGCGTGATTATCTATTTAGCGGCGAAACTGTCAGAACCAGTTTGGATATTGTACTCGGAGAAGAGGAGTACATTTTGGAAATTACGGCGGAAGACGGTATAACCATTAAAGGCGGCAGTGAAAAAGCGGTTTTTTACGCAGAATGTACTTTAGAACAAATTTTAAAACAGAATAAGAATAAAATCAGAGCGATGAAAATCGAGGATGAACCGGTATTTCCTTATCGCAGTTTTATGATAGACTGTTCGCGTCACTTTTTTTCAATGGATGAATTAAAGGCGATTGTCGACACCATGGCAAAGTTAAAGTTCAACAAGTTTCATTGGCACTTAACGGATGACCAGGGATTTCGCATGCAGATTGATGCATTGCCGAAACTGCACAAAGAGGGCTCGGTGCGTTCCGGCTCTCATTTCGGCAGGGTTAAGCTCAACTCGCGCTATGAAGGCTACTACACCAAAGAGCAGATACAAGAGATGGTGCGCTTTTGCGCCGAGCGCTTTATTGACATTGTGCCCGAAATAGATATTCCGGGACATGCCACCGCAATCATTCATGCATATCCGGAAATATCCTGCCGCGGCAGGAAGGTGCCGGTAGAAACCAAGCAGGGTATATTTAAGAATATTTTATGCGCAGGCAGTGAAAAGACATATGAATACCTGTTTAAAATCATGGACGAGATGTGTGAGATGTTCCCCGGGGAGTATTTTCACATCGGCGGCGATGAAGTGCCCAAGGAGAATTGGACACACTGCTCGGCTTGCAAAAGCATGATGCGGAAATACGGTATTACGGATTATGAACAGCTGCAGGCGCTGATGATGAATCGCGTTGCCAAGTATTTAGAGAAAAAAGGCAAAAAGGTGATTTGCTGGAACGATGCTTTAAAGGGCAGCAATTTAAAAAATACTTTTATTGTACAGCGCTGGATGGATAGAAAGCAAAATACCCTTCATTGGGCGAATGACGGAAGAAAAGTGATTATGGGTGATTTTTACCACACATATTTCGACTATCCGTATGCCATGACACCGCTCAAAAAGGTATATCACTATTCCCCGTATTTAGACGGTATGGATTTGCGCGGTAAAGAGAGTGTTATCGGCATAGAGTGCTGTGTGTGGACAGAGCATATTTCCACAAATGCGGCACTCGAATATATGCTTTTTCCGCGCGCGTGCGCCGTGGCGCAGACCGCTTGGGGCTACGGCAGGGAGGATTATGCCTACTTTAGCGAAGCGGTAAAAGCTTTTAAACCGATGTTTAAACAAAACCGCATTAATGCCGCCTCGCCTAAGGAGTGGAATCCTTTGCCGCTTGCGCGGGCGAAAGGCACTTTAAAGTTTTTAGACCATATCAGACCGCGGTAAAACAGTGCCCGGTCGGCGGCGTGCGACAGCTGCGCGCTACATCATTCATAAATTGGTGAGGGAAAAGGCCTCACCTCACATAAGGACTTTACCGGCGAGAGTCTTTATGTGAAGTGAGGCAGGTCAAAGTACATTTCTTTCACTGAAAATATAAGGCAAATTTAGGAGGATAAAATTATGCCATCATTTAATGCACACTATTTATTCGCAGAGCATGAATTGGATTTCATCAAAAAGACATTTCCCGATGTGAGAATTAATGAAGGCGCACTTTGGTATGCTGCGCAAGGTCCGGACTTGTTCTTCTTTGCAAGACTCCTTCCCTGGATGAAGGGCAAAAATCCGATGGAGGTCGGCGATATCTACCATGAGGAGGTAAATCCGACTCAGATGCTCAATGCCATGAGAAAGTACATCAGAGAAAATCCGGATGACCATCTTGCCATCACTGTTATGATTGGTATCATCTGCCACTATGTGCTCGACAGAAATGCGCACCCGTTTGTGTATGCCATTGAAGAAGAAATTTACAACGATAATCCCAAGAGTTGGGACAGAACTTGGATTCATAATGTCATCGAGCACAACTTCGATACATACCTTTTGCAGAAGATGAAGGGTCTTAAAAAGGCAAATAAATTTGCTTCCTACAGAATTCTTCCCAAGGATGAGGAAATCTACAAAGCAGGTGACCGCGTATTCTCTTACTTAACCCCGCGCCTTACCAAGATTGACCTGGATAAGGAATATCCGCACGCCGGTTACAACGGCATGAGGGATACCCGTGTTATCATGAAACTGCTCAATGACCCGCACGGTTTCGAGCAAAACGCTTTGGGCGGAGCGATTGATTTATTCATGAAAGAAAAGAACGGACCGATGGGTAAATGCTTCTTCGTTTATCCGGAACCGATGACGGACTATGATTATTTCAATCTCGACCACAAAGAGTGGATTGAGCCGAGAAATCCCGAGTTCCATTCCACCGATTCTCTCGATGATATCATGGAAAATGCCTATAAAGATTTGGAAAGAATTTTAACCAAGTTTAAGGCAAGCCTGACCGATGATGATTATGATATGTATTCCATCACCGAGGATCGCAGCTTTGATACCACGCTGAAAATCCCGGTTTGCGAAGAGCCGCTCATTCCGCTCGATTAAGTTAAGATTGCTTATTTCATTTCGTGCAAGCAATGCGCTTGCTTGCACGAAATTGGCTTTAATTTACATTGACGGTACAAGCTTTATTTGTTAGCATAGGTATTATCATGTGAATGCGTTTGAAAAGCTAATCGGATTAATATGATAATTTCTATGACATATGGTGATTTTATGAAAAAATTTGCAAAAACATTTTTGGCTTTAGTGTTGGCAGCAGAGGCACTCTTTGCAGTGTGTCCGCTATCTTTCGGTGCATCTAATTTCACGACCAAAAGTCAATTTACCGGACAAACCTACACCCATTACGGCACCTATGCCAATACGAAGGTGAAGGATATGATTGATGTATCCGAGCATAACGGACTGATTAACTGGTACAAGATAAAAGCGCTCGGCATTGATGATGCAATTATCCGCGTGGGTTACCGCGGCTATGGACAAGCCGGCAATATGCGCGAGGATAATTATTATTATGATAATGTTGAGGGCGCTTTGGAAGCAGGAGTCAATATCGGCTTGTATTTTTACTCGCAGGCGCTCAACACGAAAGAGGCTGTTGCCGAGGCAAATTTTGTCCTTAAAAGGGTAAAGAATTATAAAATCAGCCTTCCCATTTTCTTTGACTATGAGTTTGCGGAGGATTATAATGGTAGACTTGTGGGCAGATTCTATGATGCTTGGAACAATGGTACATTAAATAAGAAAAAATTGACTGCAAATGTTATTGCATTTTGCGATACCATTAAAAAGGCGGGCTACAAAGCGGGTATTTATTCTTCCTCCGGCTTTTACACCTATCAGTATAATGCCGACAATTTTTTGAATAGAGGGTATGAATTTTGGAATGCCAATTATACCAGAAATTCTACCTCCGGTTCATTTTGGCCCAATAAAAACCATGTTTATAAATATTGGCAGTACGGCGGCGATAATGTGCAGGGCTGCTGCGGTGAGCCTACTTCAGCATGGGTAAAAATCAGTTATGGCTCTCAAAGCGGCTACATCTCGGCGCAATACCTTGACTTTACAAGTGCAAAAGCCGCAAAAGTGCTTGGTGATGCCGGATTGTATTCCGGTAAAGGCAGCGGCGATATTAAGATAATTCCCGCTAAGGCCAGCGTGAGCGTGTTATCATATCCGAAAGAAACCAATACAGACTTGAATTTTTATTATTCCGCACAGAATGAGAAGCCGGACTTTTCTTTAAGCGCTACGGGCAGCAGTGTCACGGTGAAGTGGAAAAAGATGAGCGGCATGTCGTATTACAGAGTCTACGCTTATGATAACAGCACCGGAAAGTATGAGCAATTGACGCAAACCACCTCTGTGTCTTATACCGTGAGCGGATTAAAAAAAGCTACAAAATACACTTTCCTTGTACGCGGTTTTAACAATAAGGGAACGGGTACGCCTTACACAAAGCAGGACAATGAAACGATTATGACGGCAACGGAAATGCCGACTTTAAGCTTTGCGGGCAGCACCGGGAAAACATTGAGCCTAAAGTGGAATAAAGTGAGCGGCGCTTCTTATTACCGCTTATATTCCTATGCCCCCGCAACGGATAAATATGAGCGCCTTGCGCAGACAACCGGCACGACGTATACCCTGAGCGGTTTAAAGGTGAATACCAAGTATCCTGTTTTAATTCGCGCTTTTAATGCTTATGATGTAGGCTGTGATTATAAAGCGGCCGATGTAAAAACCTTTGTCACTTCACCGGCGGCACCGAAGTTTACACTGAAAAGCTTCTCTTACAGTGTGAAAGTGAAGTGGTCTGCGGTAAGTGGTGCGGATTACTACCGTGTGTATTCCTATGATGAGAAAACCGGTACCTACACCCGCCTGGCGCAGGTGACCGGTACAGCTTGGGAACATGGACCGATTCGCGCAAACAAGTCCTACACCTATCTTGTCAGGGCATTCCGCAAAAACGGTTACGGCAGCGATTTTAGCGCTAAATCCAGATTGAGTATTCGCACACTGCTTGCAAAGCCGCAGTTTAAGCTTTCACTCACCGATGCTAAGCATATAAATGTGAAATGGGCAAAAATCAGCGGCGCATCCTATTACCGTGTGTATACCTATGATGTGAAAACCGGTAAGTACCAGCGCGTAGCGCAAACAACGAAACTTTCATATACCTATACCGCTGCGCTCGGCAGGGAGTATGTATTCCTTGTCAGAGCCTTCAAAGCAAACGGTGAGGGCAGCAGCTATTCCGCAGCCAATCATAAGAGTGTGGTAACGCCGATAAACAAGGCTGTATTCTCCCTAAAATCCACACAAACGGGAACCGTGGATATTACTTGGAAAACCGTACCGTCTGCGGCATATTACCGTGTATATGCGTATGATGCCGAGAGCGGAACTTATGTGAGCATTTGTAAAACCACTGCGCTTTCTTACAGCATAAGCGATTTGGTTTCCGGCGAGGAATACACTTATCTTGTCAGGGCGTTTTCGGCTTCCGGTATTGCGGCAAAATATGACAGCAAGAGCGACAATCAAAGCATTATTGTGCTTTAATTTGACAAAAGGATAAACAAATTTACAATTCGTTTACACATTTTATGCTGATATTCTTTATAATAATGAGGAGAAAGGCGGCGAAAATATGAAAAAAGGACTGAGTATATTACTCATAATACTCACAGTTTTGAGCACTTTTGCGTTTTCTTTAAGTGCTGCAGCAGTTCCCGCATTGGTTATTGACGGTAAGGCATATGATAATTATTATAAGGTCTGGTGGAAGTATGACAGCGGTGCCGTGAAATACAATGTCTATGTGGATGGCAAGTATGATGGCGTTAAAAAAGCGGATTCTTCAAAATCCTATACCTTTACGACTGACCCCTACACGGCAGGCGTGAAGCATGTCATACAAATCAAAGCTGTTGATAAAAACGACAAAGTCATTGCTACAAGTAATAAGATTACCCGCTATTTAGCGCCGCTTGTGCCTACTTTGTCTTATACCGGTAATACAACCGGCTACACCATTACGGCGAAGGTCTCCTCCGGCACGGTGCATGGATTTGCGCTGTATAAATATAATGCATCGAAGGATAAGTACGAGTTTTATAAAAACTTTAAAAAGAGTATTACTATTAATAGAGGCAATACTAAGTTTAAAGATACTTACAGAGCGAAGGCATATGTTACTTATTCTAAAACCTATTATTCACAGCTCTCCGGTTACATCACCTGTGTGCCGAAAATGGAAAAAATTACGCTGAAAAGCGCCTCTTCTCCCGATGTCGGCAAAATCACATTAAAGTGGACGGCGGCAAGCGGCAGCTTTACCGGTTACCAAATTCAGTACACGACATATGATTCCTTTGATGTGTTCCGTGTTTACGGCGTGGCGAAAAAATACACGAGCTATACTTTGAATTTGATTCCCGGTATATGCTACAAGCTGCGCGTGAGAACCTATAAGGATGTTTCCGGCGGCAGGGTTTACGGATCATGGAGCGGAGTAAAAACCTTATATACCAAGCCGCGTGTCGGGGCAACCCCGAATACGAAATACTTATTGAATTATAAAGTGAAGGTATCCAAACCCGGCTCTACCGGCTGTGCGCGCTTAAATAATGCGCTTGATAGAATTTTGAAAAAAATCGGCTGCGGATCGGACTCCAAGTATTATTTATATGATAAAGTCCGCTTTGCGTATCGCTACATTGCTACCGAGCAGTTTAAAAAGAACGGCTCGTTAGGTGCAAAGGGCAGCAGCTCTTACAGTACATATTCCGAAGGTGCTGTGTTGCGTATGCTGGAGAATTACGGCAGCACCGGTTCGTGCTATGAATATAACTATTTATTCCACTATTTGTGCTTGCGTATGGGATTGAAAAATACCTATATGGTGGACGGTATGGTTTCCGCTTCCGGCGGCGGCAGAACCGGACACTGGTGGATGATGATGAAAATTGCCGGTAACAACTATTACTTTGACCCGAGAATGCAGCGCTATATGAGCGATAACACGGCACTCAATTTCTATTGCTTGCCGCTCAATGGCAGTAACCGCTATTCCGATTACTTTAGATTCTACGATGCAAAAGCGGAATTGAAGTAAAATAAACCCGGCGATTAACAAGTGATGAAGAACAAAAGCCGGCAGAGGTCGAGAAAGTGAGATTAAATTTGTCAGCCTCTGCGCTGAGGCAGGGAATAAGAACAATCAAGGATAATGTGGTTGTTCTTATTCATGTACCGCAAGCAGAGGCCGGCAAAAGCACAAAATCGCCGTGATTAAGGCGATTTCCACCTTTTCTTTTTTAAAAGATAAGATATTTTTTCATTTAATTACTAAAGTTTCAATTTACTTTAGTTTTAATAAATAATTATTGTCGTGCGGTTTTAGCCGCTTTATCGACACTTCGGCACTATGCGATGCATAGTGTTTTTGTATGAAAGGAAGATACACAGTGAGAAAAAAACAATTTAAAACCCAATCTAAAAAGATGCTGGAAATGATGATTAACAGCATCTACACACACAAAGAAATCTTTTTAAGAGAGCTTATTTCCAATGCCTCCGATGCTATTGATAAGCGGCATTTCCGCTCGCTGACCGATACAGCGCTGGGCTTGGATATGAGTGCATATAAAATCAAACTCGATGCGGATAAAGAAAACCGCATTTTAACCGTTTCCGACAACGGCTGCGGCATGGGTGAAAAGGAACTGGAGGACAATCTCGGCACGATTGCGAGAAGCGGTTCACTTGATTTTAAGAGTGAAAACGAAAGCGATGAGATTGACATTATCGGTCAATTCGGTGTCGGCTTCTATTCGGCATTTATGGTGGCAGATAAAATCACTATTGTCTCCAAATCTCTTGACAGCGAGCAGGCATATTGCTGGGAGAGCACGGGGGCAGACGGCTATACCGTGACACCTTGCGAAAAAGACGATATCGGTACGGTGATTACCCTGCATATGAAAGAGGATACCGAGAATGAAAATTACTCGATTTTCTTGGAAGAAAGCAAGATCCGTGAGCTGGTCAAAAAGTATTCCGATTATATCCGCTATCCGATCACAATGATGTGCGAGCAGCCGATTCAAAAAGAGGATGGCGCAGAGGATGCACAGCCCGAATTTGAGCTTGTAGAAACCACGCTTAACAGCATGGTGCCGCTGTGGAAGCGCAATGCGAGCGAAGTGAGCGAAGAAGAGTACAATCGCTTCTACCATGAAAAATTCTTTGATTTTGAGGACCCGCTTGCGGTGATTCATACAAAGTTTGAGGGCACAACCAACTGTAATATTTTGCTCTTTATTCCTAAAAAAGCACCGTTTGATTATTATACTAAGGATTTTGAAAAGGGATTACAGTTGTATTCCAGCGGCGTGTTGATTATGGATAAATGTGCGGACTTGCTGCCGGATTATTTTTCCTTTGTCAAAGGTGTTGTGGACAGCGCCGATTTGACACTGAATATTTCCAGAGAGACTTTACAGCATGATCATCAGCTCAAGGTAATTGCCAAAGCAGTTGAGAAGAAAATTAAAGCCGAGCTAAAAAAAATGATAAAGAATGACAGAGAAAAGTATGATACTTTCTTTGAGCAGTTCGGCAGGCAGATGAAGTATGCTATTTATGCATCCTACGGCATGAAAAAGGATGCATTAATGGATTTGATTGAGTTTAAATCCAGCTATGAAAAGAAATATACCACTTTAGAGGAATATGTAACCCGCATGCCGGAGAGCCAAACAGCCATTTACTATGCCGGCGGCAAAACGATAGATAAAATCGATATGCTTCCGCAAACGCAGGCGGTTATTTCCAAGGGCATTGAGGTGCTGTATTTTACCGAGGATGTGGATGAATTTACCGTTACCATGCTCGGCAATTACAATGAAAAGCCGTTTAAAAATGTGAGCGATAATGATTTGGATATTTCCCGCGAAGAGGAAAAAGAAGAAATCAAAAAAGAAAATGATGACCAAAAATCTCTGCTTGCATTCATGAAAGAAAAGCTCGGCGACAAGGTGGAAGAAGTACAGTTTACCAATACACTGGATTCTCACCCGGTGTGCTTGTCTACCGAGGGCGGCATTTCTACCGAAATGCAAAAGGTGCTGGAATCCCAGCCCGGTATGGAGCAGGCAATTAAGGCAAAAACAGTGTTGGAAATCAATATCAACCATCCGGTCGCACAAAAACTCAAAGAGCTTTATGGCAAGGATGATGAGAAAGTAGAAAAATATGCAAAGATTTTATATTCTCAAGCCTGCTTAATCTGCGGATTACCGGTGGAAAATCCGACCGAGTTATCCAATTTGGTATGTGATTTAATGTAATGCATATGGACAAAGCGCTCACTGTGTGAGCGCTTTCAGCTTGTAGAAAAACTTTTTTCTACAAGCTGCCAGAGGTTGAAAGAGTGAGATGAAATTTGTCAGCCTCTGCGCTGAGCTGTACATAGGTACCGCAAGCAGAGGCTGGCAAAAACGCAAAATCGCCGTATCCACGGCGATTTTTACCTTTTCTTTTTTTAAAACAAGAGACAGGCTTCATTTCAATGCTAAAGTGTCAATTTGTTTCAGTTTTAACAAAACAATAATTGTCGTGTGGTTTCATCCGCTTTTTCGACACTCTGAAAGCGCTCACTATGTGGGCGCTTTTATCTTTGGATATTTAAACACATTGCAAAGATGCACACGATATGGTATGATGGTTTTTAGATACTAAATGATAAAGGGGGAATGATTTTGCGAGAAGTAAAAACCACGCTCAAACGCATGGCGTTTTATTATTTTTTACTGGCGTTAAATATCATTCCCGGTGCCCAAATTATCCCTGACCGCTTCCCGCTGCGCAATATATCGGTGGTGTATTTGTTAAGCCTGTGCGTGGCGCTGATTTTATACTATTCTCACCGCGTTTCGCGCTCCGGCGGTCTTTCGGCGATGATGAAGGCTTTATCTTGGATGGCGTTATTGCTCATATTATTGCGCGGCATTAAATACAGTGTTTTCGCGGAAGTGGGTATTCTCGCGCGGCACACCTGGTATCTTTACTATGTGCCTATGTTGTTGCTACCCTTGTTTTTATTTTATATTTCCATACTCGTTTCACCGAAAGAGGATTTTCGCTTGTCGAAGGGCTGGTATTTCGTATTGGCGCTCACTATCCTTATGATTGTCTTGGTGTTGAGCAACGATATGCACCAATTAGTCTTTCGCTTTGCACCCGACTTTGCCGATTGGGATAATGAATATTCTTACGGCTTCTTGTTTTATGTCATTACCGTTTGGAAATACCTGCTATATGTAGCGGCAATTGCTATTTTGTTGATAAAATGCCGCATCAGCAGCGCGAAAAAGCATGCATGGGTGATTTTGATTCCGGTGGTAATCGGAATCATTTTGAGCCTGCTTTTGGTTACCGGAAAAATGCCGCGTATTAACGGCTCGAATTTTATTGAGGTTCCGGAGAATTCCATCTTTACGGTGGCGATTGTGCTCGAATGCTGTATGCAGTTAGGGCTTATTCCCACAAACAGTGATTACGGAAAGCTGTTTCGCCAGTTTTCCATTGCGGCGCAAATTACCGACAAGAAGGGGACAGCAGTATACTCTTCTTATGCGGCAACGCCGCTGAGTGCGCGACAGTTTGCCATGGAAAGCGGCACGCGCATCGGAGAGCATACACTCTTACATAAAATGAAAATCCCGGGCGGTTTCGGCTTTTGGCAGGATGATATGAGCGCGCTGGATAATTTAAATGAAGAGTTGGCGGAGGCGAAAGAAGAGCTTGCGCAAGAGGTGGAATTAATACGCTTGCGCAATGAGCTCAAAGAAAAGCAAACCAAAATTGAACAGCGCACCCTGGTTTACGATACCATTGCTGAGCGCACAAAAAGGCAGTCTCAGGAAATTTCGCGCCTGGCGCGCACCGCACAGCAGACAACGGATTCGGATTTAAAAGAAGAGTATAAAGGCAGGATTACACTCTTAGGTGCTTATATAAAGCGCTATGCCAATTTGATGCTGCTCTCGCATGATAGTAATTTGATAGAGGTCGGCGAACTCGGACTTTCGGTTTCGGAAGTGTTATACTATTTGAATTATTGCGGCATCCCGGGAGAATTTTTCGGCGGCACACAGGCAATCGTGCGCGCCGATGCGGCACTCATTGTGTTTGAAGCATTTGAGACACTTTTGGAAACAAACTTTTCACATTTAGCCGGTGTTTTTGTCAATTTGAATGCGAAAGAAAAGGTCTTTTTTAAACTCACTTTGGAAAACATGCGGCTGTCTTTGCCGCAGGAATTGGCGCGGCAGCTTTGTGAAGCGGGTGTCAATTATGAAATCAACCAAGAGGATGATATTACATATATGTGTTTCACTCTGCCGAAAGGGGGCGAAACGCTATGATGACATTTGCTTCACTCTCGGCGAGCGTGCGCGCGCTTTTTGCCCTGTGGACACTGCTTTTGTGTTTAATGAATATCGGCAGCGGTGTGATTGGCGCGGCTCAAAAGCGCTACCATAGGAGTGCACTTGCGCTCGGATTGTTTGTACCGGCTTACTTTTGTTGGCAGGTAATATTCGATTTTTCTTTGGTTGGAAATACCGCACAAGCTGCGGCAAGTTCAGCGGCGCTGTGCGCCCTTCCGTGGTTGTATTTATTCCTCGCATTACTCATATTAACATCTCTTGCGGTGTGGCTATTTGCTTACAATATTCGCTATAACAAAAACTTTATTACCCCCGGCACCATTAAAGTGTATCTCGACCAAATTCCTTGCGGCATCTGCTGTTGGCAGGAAAACGGGCATGTGCTCTTTTCAAATATTTGCATGAATGAGTTATGTGCCGCGCTTACCGGTACCCGCTTGCTCAACGGCAATCAATTTCGTGAAGCGGTGAAAGACAGCATTTTGAATATAGATGGCAAGGTTTGGCGCTTTGTATGCAGAGAAATTATGCTGGATGGAGAGCGCCTGTATGAAATGGTCGCATCGGATATCACGCATGAATATGCCAAAACGCGGGTGCTTGAAAAGGATAAAGCGGAGCTGGCACGACTTAACACGGAGCTCAAAGAATACTATTTAAGTATGGATGAGTCTGTCAAGCGGCAGGAAATTTTGCAGGCAAAAATGAATATTCACGATGAAATGAATCGATTAATGCTCTCCACCGTGGCGGCAGATAAAGAGGATACCCGGGCGCTTGACCAAATTTTCTCTTTGTGGGAGCAAAATGCACTGCTGTTGTGTATGGAAGCGGACAAAAGGGATGAGCAGCAGGAGAGCGAGGCGCTCGATGAACTTGCACATGCGTTGGGGATTACGTTGATTTGGAAGACCGATTTGCCTTCTACGATGAATGGAGAGCAAAAAGAACTGTTTTTCTTGACCGCCAAAGAGGCGATGGTCAATGCAGTAAAGCATGCACAGGCAAGTACCATGGAAATCTATATCGAGTCAACAAAAGATAGTCTGCTTTGCCGCTTTGTAAATCACGGAAAGATGCCTGCCGGTGAAGTACACTTTGCAGGCGGACTCGCCAATTTAGAGCGGCTCGCAGAAAAACAGGGCGCCGCGCTTTATGCCGAAGCCGGGGAGGAATTTACACTGTATTTGCGCTTTTAAGACCGCCATGAAGCCGCTCTATGCGTTAAAGCAAGTGTGTTTTTGCATGCTTTTTTGAAAAAAACTATACAAAAATCATACTTTTGGATGATGTCTTTTTTAAAGAATTAGTGTACAATAACAGGTAATAATGAGTATTGAGCGTATTATGAAAGAACCATGGTTCTCCGGAGGCCTTATATGACAAATGTTCTCATTGTAGAAGACCAGGATATGCCGCGTGAGCTGTTTGAAATCTATATTCGCATGAGCGATAATTTTCGGCATGTTCTATCGGTGAGCAATGCGGCTGCCGCACTTTCGGTTTGTAAAAATAATAAAGTCGATTTAATCCTGATGGATGTCATGACAGAACTCGGACACAGCGGACTTGCCGCTGCGGAGGAAATTAAAAAAGCGTTTCCTAACATTAAAATCATCATTGTCACCTCCATGCCGGAGTACTCTTGGCTTGCACAGGCGCGCGCAATCGGTGTGGATTCTTTTTGGTATAAAGAAGGCAAGAAGGACAGTATTCTTGAGGTAATGGAGCGCACGATGGCAGGTGAGCATATTTATCCCGATGAAACACCTCTGGTGCATATCGGCAATACCACCAATCATGAATTTACCGAGCGTGAGCTGGATATTCTCAAAGAACTTACAACGGGAGATACCAACGCGGAAATTGCCGAGCGGCTGCACATATCGGTGCCGACAATTAAGAGCCATATACAGCATTTGATGCGAAAAACCGGCTTTAAAACCCGCACCGAGCTTGTGAGCGAAGCGAGAAGTCTGGGTATTGTGATAAAATACAGAAATGATTAAACTACTCTCGTATTCTCTTTGCGTTTTTTTCGACTGGCAGATGTTGAAAAAGTGAGATGAAATTTGTCAGTCTCTGCGCTGAGGCGTATGTAGATACTCCAAGCAGAGACTGGCAAAAACACAAAATCGCCGTTATATCAGTAAAAAACGGCGATTTTCTAATAGCATATGCTTGTATTTTTCTCTTACTAAAAACTATTTAGGAATTGTCGAGAAAAGCGAAAAGTGTTCTGATTTATAAATCCGTGTGGTTTTAGCCACTTTTTCGACAGTCTGGAGCAGGTATAAAACAAATGTTTTATACCTGCTTGTTTATTTTATCAACACTTTTTCCAGTGCTTTTACCGCTGCGGGAATGTTTTCTTTTTTTAGTGCGGAGTAGTTCATTACTATTACGTGTGCAGGCACCTCGGTGCTGTCCGCGCGGTAGTATTCGCTTAAAAATGAAATATGAATACCGGCAGCGGCGGCTTTTTTCTTTAACAGCGCGTCCGGCATATCGGTTTTCAGCTTTAAGAGAAAATGCAGTCCCGCTTTTTCTTCCGCCACCTCGCTGCACTGTGCGAGCGGGCTGTTTTTGATTTCCTGCAGCAGCAGGTTGCGGATTTTCTTATAATAATTACGCATGCGGTTAATATGCTTTTCAAAATAGCCTTGGAGCATAAATTCCGCTAAAGTGTACTGTTCAAAATTTGATACCGTACAGGCATAAAAACCCAATCTGCGATAGAAAAGCTCGGCAAGGTGTCGGGGCAAAACCATGTAGCTGATACGAATTGTCGGAGAAAGACTTTTTGTAAAGGTATTGACATAAATGACTTTCTCGTGTTTATCCAAGCTCTGCAAAGCTGGCAGCGGTTTACCCGCCAGGCGAAACTCACTGTCATAATCATCTTCAATAATATAGCGCTTTTGCTCTTCATTTGCCCAGTTGAGCAGCTCGTGCCGCCGCGAAATAGACATTACCTTTCCGCTCGGAAAGCTGTGTGAGGGAGAAATGTGTGCAATATCGGCGCCGCTTTGATTCAGCCGACGGATGCTGATGCCGTTATCATCTTCGGAAACAAAGACATTTTTAACGCCCACGCTTTTATAGATTTTGGCGATTTTCGGGTAGCCCGGATTTTGCAGGGCATAACAGGCTTGCCCGCCCAAGAGCTGAATGAGCAGGGAGTACAGGTATTCCGTTCCGGCACCGATAATGATTTGAAGCGGTGCGGCATCTATGCCGCGAAATTGCTTTAAATGGGTGCAAAGCGCTTCCTGCAGTGCTGCAATGCCGCCGCTCGGAGAGGGGGAGATTAAATCCTCTTTGGCGTGGTGAAAGGTTTCACGCATCAAGTGCGCCCAAACGGAAAATGGAAAATTATCGGCAAGAATACCGTTGGAAGAAAAATCATATAGATATTTTTTCTTTTCGGGAATTATCGGTTCTCGCCGAACTTGCTCCACTGCGGCAGGGTGGTAGAGCTTGGATATTTCGCTGACATAATACCCTTTTTTCGGCAGCGAATAAATATATCCTTCGCTTTGCAGTGCTGCATAGGCATTTTCGGTAGTAATAACACTGACACCTAAATGCTTTGCCGCCGCGCGCTTTGAGGGAAGCTTGTCGCCCCTGCGCAGCTTGCCGCTTAGTATATCGGCTTTAATAAAATCATACAGCTGCATATATAAGCTGCTTTTTTTGTCATTTTCAAAGGTATACGTAAACATAAAAACTCCTGATTGATATTATCAATTTCTAAAAAAATATATTAAATCAATATAACCAGATTATATATTATTCTCATAAAAAAGTAAAGTTCTTGCAC
>JAFWGH010000033.1 GCA_017512465.1 Clostridia bacterium | reverse complement strand
GCGCGGGTGCCCCGCCATCAACTCCACTCTCCACTCTTCACACTCCACCCTCAAAGCGTTTACTATGTATAACATTTGTTGCACACCCGCATAGCGGGTGGTTGTTTGTTCCGCGCGGCGGAACAGTCTAAAGACATTAATGCAAAAAGAAACGGGTTTCACCCGTTTCTTTTACTTATGCTATTCTACTTATGATATTTTGTTCCCGCGCTGATAGAAAACGCTCTGTAAACCTGCTCTAAAAGCATAATCCTTGCTAACTGATGCGGAAAGGTCATTTGCGAAAAGGACAAGGCAAAATCGCTTTGCTCTTTGAGCGCCTCATCTAAGCCGAAGGAGGAGCCGATTAAAAACACCAGCGTGCTTTTTCCGGCAGTTGCCTGCTTTTGAATATGGGCGGCAAAGGCTTCGCTGGTCATTTGCTTTCCTTCAATTTGCATCGAATACACAAAGGCTCCGGGCGGTATTTCCTTGCGGATTCTTTCGCTTTCCTTTTTTAAACAGGCGTCTATTTCCCCCTTGGAGGGCTGCTCCGGCAAGCGCTCTTCCGCACACTCAATCAGCTGCACTTTGCAAAACGCCGACAGGCGCTTCATATATTCCGCCGCGGCATCTCTTAAATATTTTTCCTTGAGCTTGCCAACACAAATAATTTTTACTCTGAGCACTAAAAAATCACCGCCTTTTTGTTGTTCACCGGCGGTAAAATGCCTAACTCGAAATCAAAACCGCGCTTTAAACCGGCAATTTGCAGCGCGGAAAGCGCACTTTGCTCGGCAATCTCCGGCGTGTTGTTTTCGCGGCTTAAATGCCCCAAATATAGCCCGGTGGTGCCGCCCTGCACCAGGCGCACCAGCTCTCTTGCGCAATCATCATTGCTCAAATGCCCCTTGGCGCCGGACACACGCATTTTCAGCGGGTAAGGGTAGGGTCCGTTTAAAAGCATGCTCAACTCATGATTACTCTCGAGTATAACCACATTCGAGCCGCTCAGCGCCTGCCGGCTCTGCTCGGTCAATACACCCGTGTCGGTACAGATGGTGAATTTGCGCTCATCCGCAGTAAACACGCTGTAGCCGCAAGGCTCATATGTATCGTGAGAAACCGGGAAAGGCGTAATTTTTAAACCTTCAATTTCCATTTCTCTCTTTAAAGGATAAATCTGTGTTTTTTCGTCGATATACCCTCTTTTTTTTAGTCCCTTAATCGTGCCCTCCGTTGCATAGACGGGTACATTAAATTTGGAAGAAAACACCCGCAAGCCCTGTGCGTGGTCGCCGTGCTCATGCGTGATAAACAGCGCACTCAAACCCGCCGGGTCTATCTCACGCGCGCGCAGTGCCTCGGCAAGCTGCTTTGCGGTTTTGCCGGCATCAATTAAAATGCCCGCAGTGCCGTCTCCCACATAGGTGCTGTTTCCGGAGGAACCGGAAAAAAGTGATAAAAATTTTGCCATATTTCCTCTTTTTGTATCGATATTTATCAATATGTTTTTTGCCGCTTTCTGCGCTTTAAATTGCAAAACAGCAAGCATTAAACATGTCTTTGCTGTTTTGAATTTTTCATATTGATTTTTGTCTATATGTTTTTACAAGAAAAAGAGCGAGACACTGCTCGCTCGATTCACTGTGCTTATGCCCTCATGCCGAGGTCCTCATCATCCGGATAGTAGCGCTTTTGAATATCGGCGCCGATGGCTCTGAATTTTTCCACAACATCCTCATAACCACGCTCAATATGGTAAATATCCTCTATCTCGGTTTCACCCTTTGCGGAAAGCGCGGCAATAATCATCGCAGCGCCAGCACGCAAGTCGGTTGCGTTCACGCAAGCGCCGTTGAGCTCCGGTACGCCTTGAATGACCGCCATTTTGGAGCCTTCCACATTGACCTTTGCGCCGAATTTTACAAGCTGATTAACGTAGCGGAAGCGGCTTTCCCAAACACTTTCATTCACAATGCTTGTGCCGTTTGCCAAGGTGAGCAAGGCAACAATTTGCGGCTGCATGTCGGTCGGGAAACCGGGATGCGGCATGGTTTTTACATTACAGTGCTGCAGCTCGCCAAAGCGCCTGATGCGCACCTCATCGTCACCCTCCTCAATATCAACGCCGCACTCCAGCAGCTTGGCGATAATACTCTCCAAGTGCTTGGGTGTAACATTTTTAATGGTGACATCGCCGCCCGCAGCAGCGACCGCCGCCATGTATGTTCCCGCTTCAATTTGGTCGGGGATGACGGAATATTGACAGCCGTGGAGACTCTCCACGCCCTTAATTTTAATCACATCCGTACCGGCACCGCGCACATTGGCGCCCATGCGGTTTAAGAAGTTTGCCAAATCTACTATGTGCGGCTCTTTTGCCGCGTTTTCAATAATGGTAAGCCCGTGAGCCTTAACGGCGGCAAGCATTACATTGATGGTTGCGCCCACGCTCACTTCATCCATATAAATTGAGGAGCCGGTCAATCCGCCGTCTGTAACAGCGTTGACCATACCGCCGGCAACATCCACATTTGCGCCGAGGCTCTTAAAGCCTTTTAAGTGCAAATTAATCGGTCTTACACCGAAATCACAGCCGCCGGGCAAAGACACCTCTGCCTTGCCGAAGGTGCCGAGCATTGCGCCGATTAAATAATAGGATGCACGCAGTCTCTTGGCAACTTCATTGGGTACCACTTGATACTCTATATATCTGGTGTCAATTTGATAGGTTGTTTTATCCAACATTTTGATTTGTGCGCCGAGTTGCCCCATAATACCGAGCATGATACGCACATCTCGAATGGCGGGAACATTCTCGAGCACCACCACATCTCTTGCAAGAAGGGTTGCCGGCAAAAGCGCCACCACGGCATTTTTTGCACCGCCGATGGTTACGCTGCCATAGAGTTTATTGCCGCCTTGAATAACCAATTTATCCATTAAGCAGTCTCCTAATATGCTAAAAATCTTTTTATTATGATTTGTCAAAATCGAAAAAACATGTATTTGTGTTACAAATAAATATTATAATCTATTAGGTGAAATAATCAAACCTTTTGCACATATTGTAATATTTTGTAACTTCTTTCTCACAAATCATTTTGCGCCGCTTTCCGCTGCCTTTTTGAGGTTTTTCTCTTCGGTGCGCCTGCTTTACTTATTGATTTAAGCTTGCCTGCTTATCCTTTTGCATGCAGCACTTTTTGTATTTTTTGCCGCTGCCGCAGGGACACGGGTCATTCGGTCCGACTTTTTTGGATTTTCTCACCGGCTTTGCCTTTTCGCTGCCATCGGTACCGCCGCCGGCTGCCATGGTCGGCTTCGCCACCTGTTTTCTCTCTACCGGCGCCTCTTTGCGAATACGCAGCGTAAGCATCATTCTCACGGTATCCTCACGAATGGCGGCAGTCATTTCATCAAACATATCGAAGCCTTCCAAGCGGAATTCCACCACCGGGTCTCTTTGCGCCATTGCACGCAAGCCGATGCCCTGCTTTAACTCTTCCATGGCATCGATATGGTCCATCCAGTGCGTATCAACATTTCTTAAGAGCACCACTCTTTCGAGCTCGCGCATGGTCTCGGAGCCGAACTCTTCCTCACGCGATTCATATAAATCATGACCTCTTTGCGTGAGCATTTCCACAATCTCTTCTACCGTAACGGTCTGCTTCTCACTATCAGTATATTTGAAATCCTCGTCCTTTGTGAGCCAACCGATATACTTTTCTTTGAGTCCCTGTAAATTCCAATCGTCTATCGGGCTTGCTTCGTTGCAGAACAGCTTAACATTTTCCGCAATATTTTCATCGAGCATTGCCATAATGGACTCTTTCAAATCCTTATCGTTAAGCACTTGGTCACGCTGCTCGTAAATAATCTCTCTTTGCTTGTTCATGACATCGTCATACTGCAGCACCTGTTTACGAATAGCAAAGTTTCTGCCCTCTACCTTCAGCTGTGCATTTTCAATGGTTTTGGAAAGCATTTTGTTTTCAATCGGTGTGTCATCCTCCACATTGAGCATGCTCATGATGGAATCAATACGCTGACCGCCGAACAGGCGCAGCAAATCATCCTCGAGCGAAAGGAAGAAACGGCATTCACCGGGGTCTCCCTGTCTGCCCGAACGGCCTCTTAACTGATTATCAATACGCCGGGACTCGTGCCTTTCGGTGCCGAGGATATACAATCCGCCTGCTTCACGCACCTTGTCGGCTTCCTCTTGAATTTCCTCTTTATATGCCGCTTCCAGCTCTCTTGCGCGGTTTCTGGCGGCAATAATCTCTTCATCATCCGTTTCAAAATAGGCAAACGCATCCGCAATTTGCTCCGGCTCATATCCATCCTTTGCCATTTGGCTCTTGGCAAGGAATTCGGCGTTACCGCCGAGCATGATATCGGTACCACGACCCGCCATGTTGGTGGCGATGGTGACTGCGCCGAATTTACCGGCTTGCGCAACAATCGCCGCTTCGCGCTCGTGCTGCTTTGCGTTGAGTACCTCGTGCTTAATTTTCGCTTTTCTCAAATATTTGGAAATGAGCTCACTCTTTTCAATGCTGATGGTACCCACCAGCACCGGTTGCCCTTTTTCGTGGCAGGTGCGAATTTGCTCGACTACGGCATTGAATTTCGCCTGCTCCGTGCGGTAAATCACATCGGGGTGGTCAATTCTGATGACCGGCTTGTTGGTCGGTGTTTCAACCGCATCCAAAGAATAGATTTCCTGGAATTCATCGCTCTCCGTTAACGCCGTACCGGTCATACCGGACAGCTTTTCATACAATCTGAAATAGTTTTGGAAGGTGATGGTGGCAAGGGTTTTGGACTCGTTGCGAATCTTCACGCCTTCCTTCGCTTCGATTGCCTGGTGCAAGCCTTCATTGTAGCGCCTGCCGAGCATAATACGGCCGGTAAATTCATCGACAATGAGTACCTCACCGTCTTTCACCACATAGTCAATATCTCTGGTCATAACGCCATTGGCTTTGATAGCCTGGTCAATGTGGTGGAGCAAGGTCATATTGTCACTGTCCATCAGGTTTTCCACGCCGAAATGGCTCTCTGCCTTTGCCACACCGCGCCTGGTAAGGGTTGCGGTTTTTGCCTTTTCATCGACAATGTAATCGGCATCCTCATAGAGCTCGTCATTATCCTCTTTTTCCGCCATTTCTTTAACCTTGACTTTATGCAGTGTCTTGGCAAAGCGGTCGGCATCATCATACAGGGAGCTGGAGTCCTCGCCTCTGCCGGAGATAATCAACGGTGTTCTCGCCTCATCTATCAAAATGGAGTCCACTTCGTCGACAATACCGTAAACATGTCCCTTTTGCTGCACCTTGTTTGCCTTGTGCACTACCATGTTATCACGCAGGTAGTCAAAGCCCATTTCGTTGTTGGTGCCGTAGGTAATATCACAAGAATATGCCTGGCGTCTCTCGGCATCCTCTTTTTCATGAATAATCAAGCCGACACTTAAGCCGAGCCAGTTATAGAGCTTTCCCATCCACTCCGAGTCACGGCGTGCCAAATAGTCGTTCACCGTAACAATATGCACACCTCTGCCGGTCAAGCCGTTTAAATAAGCAGGCAAGGTTGCCACAAGGGTTTTACCTTCACCGGTTTTCATTTCCGCGATTCTGCCCTGGTGCAGAATAATGCCGCCGATAACCTGTACTTCAAAGTGCTTCATGCCCAGCACACGCCATGCCGCTTCGCGGCAAACCGCAAAGGCATCCGGCAGGATATCATCAAGACTTTCACCCGCCTCCAGACGCTCTTTAAGTGCAGGTGTCTGCGCTTTGAGCTGCTCATCGCTCATAGCGGCATATTTATCCTCCAGCGCCATGACCTTGGCGGCGGTGGGTTTTATACGCTTAACTTCCTTTTCCGAATAATTACCGAAGATTTTTTCTAAAAATGCCATTTTCTTTTCCTCTATATAAGTATTATTATTTTAGAACATTCATCATAGTATATCACAAGCGGCAAAAAATAACAATACTGTTGAAAAATAATTCATAATATGTTTAAATAATACTATCTGAGATAATACACTTTATAAACAGTATCATACTATCCGCCAAGGAGAAAAAAACATGTCAAAAAGAACCGATTATATTTCATGGGATGAATATTTTATGGGCATCGCTTTAATGAGCGCTAAGCGCTCCAAGGACCCCAGCACACAGGTCGGCTGCTGCATAGTTGGTGCCGACAAGCGCATTATGAGTATGGGCTACAACGGCATGCCCGCCGGCTGTGATGATGATGAATATCCCTGGGAGCGCGAGGGCGGTATGCTCGATACCAAATATGCCTTTGTCTGCCATGCGGAACTCAATGCTATTTTGAATAACCGCTCCGGCTCGCTGGAGGGCTGCACGGCGTATGTTACGCTCTTTCCTTGTAATGAATGTGCAAAAGCGATTATTCAAAGCGGTATCAAAAAGATTATTTATTTATCGGATAAATATGCGGATACAGACGGTACAAAAGCCTCCAAAAAAATGCTCGATTCTGCCGGTGTAAGCTATGTGCCTTACAGCGGAAGCGTGGATAAAATCGAGTTGGAATATAAATAACGGTTTTGTTTTTTTAATGTGCGGAGGCTCTTATGGAACATAAAAACATATTGCGCGGCGTAAAGCAAATATATACCTCGGAAAAGCTCTCGCTCATCAGCGGTTTTTGCCTGCTTTTCGGCTCAATTACGGTTTTAATCAGCAACATTAACGAAAACATACCAATCGGTGTGGCAGGACTTATTCTCATCCTTGCTTCCGGTGTTTTGAATGTGGTGGCTTTTTGCTATAATTATCGGGGCATCAAAACAGCCCGCAGCGAGCAGCCGCTTTTTTCAAAAGCACTGCTGTGGCTCTTCGCCGGTATTGCCTGCTCTGTGTTGAGCGTTGTATTAAAGAATATCAATGCCACCATTTCTTCCTTCTTGACTACGGTCAGCGAATTTACGGATGTACTTGTCACTTACTTTATTCTCAGCGCGCTGATTGCTCTTGCGCAAGAACAGCAAAACACTTCGCTCAAATCAAAGGGCACTGCCGCAATGCGGCTCATCATCATTGTGCAAATGCTCTCATTTCTGCTCTCTCTTTTGGCTGCCCTGTTTGAGACCTTCGGCTGGGGCGAAACAGCCAACGGATTGCTTGCAATGGGCATCATCAATATTGTATCGGAGCTGATGCGCATAGTTGCCTTCATTTTATATTTAAATACATTATCCGGCACCATCAAAATGCTTGAACAGGAACAACCAACCGAAAATATAAGTGAAACAACAGAATCTTAATCACCTCCCTCCTGCCGCTTGACAGGAGGGTTTCTTTATAAAACGAGTGCGGGCTGACTGCTGACCGCTGACCGCTGACTGCTCTATAAAACAGTATGCGGGCTGTCTGATGACAGCCCGCGTGCCGTTTTATAGGTACTTAAAACTCATATATTTCGCCGGTCCACACATTAAAGCGCATGCACTTTGCCGCGCCGTTTTCGGTATAGTCTATGGTAATGACACCGTTTTCTTCCGCAATGGCATCCACCTGCCGCTCATCCTCGGCTAAAATATCCTGAAATGCCGCCAGCTGCTCTTCATCATAATCCGCTACATTGTCGCTCATAAACAGCACATAGCCGAACAGCTTGATAAATTTGCCCAACAGTTTTTGTTGTTCCGGTCGGTATAAAATATTCGTCCGCCTGAGCAAAAACACATCGGGGTCACACTGAAACGCTCTGCCGCATAAACCCCTGCGGTAAATGGTGTTGTGAATGGCATTGGGCGTGGAAACATCCTCGCGGTGCATTCTCTTGCGCTTAAAATCATGCGCCCAGCCCAGGTGCATATCGGCACCCACGCGCATATAATCCACCTTGCCGAAGCAGGGCATCTGCTGCACGCCGCAGCCGATAATCAGCTTGTCGCCCACGCACTCTCTGAGTAAATCAATCGCATCAAACGCAATCTCGCCTCTGGTTTTGCCATGCATCGGCACCACGCTTGCCGCGTAAAGAAAATCCAACTTAACAAGGTCAAAGCCCCATACATCGAGCACCTCGTGAAATACATCTTTAATGTACTGCCTTGCCTGCTCGTTATAAATGTCCAGTGCATAGAAACCCATCCAGTTATGGCCGACCATAATCGGTTTTCCGTTTGGCCCTTTCACTAACCAATCCGGATGCTCCGCGGCGATTTTGGATGCCTTTTGTGCACCAAAGGGTGCAAGCCAAAGTCCCGCCTTTAAGCCTTTTTCATGGATAGCATCCGCCACCAGCTTCATGCCGTTGGGGAATTTTTCACTGTCTATGGAGAACCAATCGCCGACGGCGGTCTGATAGCCGTCATCCACCTGGAAGGTGTTCACATACTCCCGATAATCCTCTAAAGCACACAAGGAATCCAAATCGCGCAGTATAATCTGCTCGCTGATATCTTTATAATAGTTATACCAAGAGGTATAGCCTTTGATTTTTTCGGTGGTGAGCGGCTGAATTTGCAGCGCTTGGAAATAGGCATCAAACACTTCCTCATAGCTGCCTTTGGTAAAGAATAAATCGAGCACTTCATAGGCACTGTCGATAATTTTTCCCTCTAAATCCTTGGCATAGCGCAGCTCACCGCGGTTCATATCCGCATAAATAATTGTGTATCCGGTGCGGTCATTGAGAGAGCCGACAAAATCATATTCCTCGCCGTTTCTGACATAAGCAAAGGCGTGTGAATGAAATGTTCCCGCTTTCTTTTCGGGCTTGACAAAAGTATAATCACCCACATATTTCATGCCGAAATACATGCCGAACGGACTGTGCCCGATAAGTCCCAGGTTCGCCATTTTTTCATCCTTTGCAAATTCCTTTGTGTCCGTCCAGGACTGAAAACCGTTTGCCATAAAACGGGCGTTTTCGGCAAATGCATAGTCGCGCCGGATAAAAAACTCTTTCACTTCCAGCGGTGCATGCGGTACAAGCACGATGCGCAGGCGCTTGCCGTCTTCTTTCAATTCAATATCAAAATCTTCATTGGCGTTTTTTGCGGTTTTTTCTGTTCCGCCGACAAGGTATTTGACAAAAAGATGAAATTTCATAACCATTCTCCATATGCCGCAAGTAAATTAATTAACTTTGCTAAATAATATCACACAATATGCAACAAGTCAAGGCATGTAAAACGATTGCTTGATTTTTCATTTTTCAAGCAGACGGCGAACAGAGCGCGAAACCGAAACCTTGTCCGCGCACCGGCTGTATAAGGATTCCTGCACCGCAGTGCACTCGGATGTCGGCAATGCCGACAGGGGGCACGCTCCGGCTCGCAGGCGTGAAGGAGGGAATGTAAATCCGGTAGAAAACTATCTTCGTCGCCTTTGTGGAAAAGTAACGATAAATATTCCAGATTTTGTTTAAAATAATCTATGGTTTCTCTTGATTTTTCGTGAATTTTAATAATAATATTATTATACGTGATTATTTCTCGTTTTTGGCGGTTAGTGTATACCGCCCTGTGCATAAAGCACACATATTCGGTAACAATTTGTTTATTTGCATGCCGTTTAGGCAATATCCGGTATTTAAATACGCGGTCAGCGGATAAAACCAAATAAGCATTGTTATAAACCCTTAAGGCAACGCCGCATGGTTTCATTTTGCGGTGAGCCGCAAAAAAAGCACAATTTTCGGAAGAATTTTGAGTTTAGAATGTTGAGTTTTGAGTGAAGGTGGCGAAGCGATGCTTCGCATTATAAAATGCAACACGCAGTGTTGCCACCACAACTCCACACTCCAAACTCCACACTCCACACTATCAAAAGTTTCTTATTCAAAAAGTGCTTTAAACTATGCGGTGTTGCCTTAAAACCAAATTAAAATTTTGAAAGGAGAAACTTTAATGAAATTAAAAAAAGTTTTATCAATTTTACTTGTAGCAGTGATGTTGCTGTCCGTGATTCCGCTTTCGGCTTATGCGGCAAGCAGCGGCACTTTTAACACAGGTTTGTCATGGAATATTGATGATGACGGTTTACTTACCTTCTCCGGTAGCGGTGCCATTCCGATGGACGGA
Organism: Clostridia bacterium; assembly: GCA_017512465.1. GTDB lineage: Bacteria > Bacillota > Clostridia > Oscillospirales > Acutalibacteraceae > RUG714. Next base: position 1,682 of record JAFWGH010000033.1, on the reverse strand, counting down.
TTTGAAAGAAACGCAGATGTCAAGAAGGTAATCATCAATAATTCTGTTACGGAAATCGGTTCTTATGCGTTTTTCGGCTGCGGCAATCTTACAGAAGTCGATATACAGAACCCCTCTGTATCGTTGCCTAGTAATACTGCCGCTCAATTTTCAAACTGCAACAACCTTACCACGGTAACCATTCCGGAGGGTGTAACAATTATTACACAGTCTATGTTCCGTAGTTGCACTTCTTTGACAACTATCAAACTCCCCTCAACTATCACGACGATTCGTGAGTTGGCATTTTATAGCTCCGGTCTGCAGAGCATCTCGATACCGGAGGGCGCAAGCTTCGGAAATGCTTACGATAGTCCATTTGAAACGAACACCCTTCAATCGTTAACACTTGAAGGCAGTTCCCCGATGACCTTTACGGGTAACGAACTTACATATTTGACGGGAGCGGTAACCGTATACATTCCCGAAGGCAGCGTTTATGAGGACCCCGGCACTACTTCGCTGGCTGTGAATGATGCATTAGAAGATGAAGATGAAATCGAGTATGCGCAGGAAATGTTGGTGGAGTATGCGGAAGAAGCTTTTGAGGAATATATCAGTTATGGAAGAACGCCGGAAGAAGCTCTGCAGAGTGTGAATGAGGACTATCCTTCTTGGGGCGAAACGCCGATGTACATGATAATCACAACAGAACCCTGCACAGTAACACTCAACGAGGGCGATACTTGCGAGCCTGTTTTCGGTTCCGCGACAATAGGAAGATATGTTCCCGCTCCGACCACCCACACCATCACCTGGAAGAACTGGGATGGCACAACTCTTGAAACCGACACGGAGATAGAGGAAGGCGCAACACCGACCTATGACGGCGCAACACCGACTAAAGCAGACGATGCACAGTACACCTACACCTTCGCAGGCTGGACTCCCGAGGTAGTGGCAGTAACGGGCGACGCGACCTACACAGCGCAGTTTACGCCGGTGGCAAAGTTTAGCGTTTTTGTTAAGAAGCTCACAGGTGGAACGATTACCGTTTCTAATGTAACAGGGTTAACCACCGTTGCACAGTTAAAGGATTTGCTCGTCACCGAAACAGGCGTTCCGGCAAGTGCAATGAGGCTTATTTTTGCAGGCAAGCAGCTTGCGGATGACAAAACCTTGGGCGAGTGCAATATCCAAAAAGAATCTACGATCCATCTGGTTATTAGGACATACACCATCACTTGGAAGAGCGACGAAGCAACGATCATTGATACCACCAATGTCGCTTACGGCGAAACACCCACGCACGAAGACCCTGCAGCTTATGAGGATGCGGATTACACCTACACCTTCGCAGGCTGGACTCCCGAGGTAACTGCCGTAACAGGCGAAGCCACCTACACCGCAACCTATACAGCAACTGCAAAAACTCAACCCGTTGCCGAAGCAAACGGCGTGAAGTACGAGAGCTTTGATGAAGCACTCAGAGCAATTTCTACCGTAAATGCAAAGGGTCAATTCCTTGCAAACGGCACAGTCAGACTCCTTGCAGATTGCGCAGGTAACGGTTATTCTATCGCTTCCGGCAGCAATCTTATCATTGACTTTAACGGCAAGACTTACACCGTTGATGCCGAGCCTCTTGCAGGTTCCACCGGCACAAAGACACAAGCATTCCAACTTCTCAAAGATTCTACCGT
>JAFWGH010000032.1 GCA_017512465.1 Clostridia bacterium | reverse complement strand
TTATGCCCTTTGGCAGGAATGGTTTCCGTGTAGGTACCGCTACAGCCCTTGGCGGTACAGTGATAAGTCTTAATACCGGTTTCGGTACAGGTTTCCGGAGTGGTTACCGTACCGTCATCCCATGTGTGGGTGGATGTGTTCTGGTACGTACAGCCCGAGGTGGTACAGCTGTAGTAGTGGGTGTTGGTTTTGCCGTTACCGTTGCTGGTATAGCTCGGGTCGGCAGGATAGGTATGCGCCGCGGTATCGGTGGCACCGCATCTTGAGCAGGTGCGGATATGCTCGGTGGCGCTGTGAGAACCCCAACCGCCCCAGCTGTGATTCAGTGCCGGGCGGTCATTGACAGCCTTTGTCGCAGTGGCACCATCGCCGAAGGGAGAGGTTGCCGTGTAGGTAGTTGTGCCGACAGTCGTACAGGTTTCATCTGTCGTAACGGCACTTGTGATACCGCTGCCTAAAGTCAGCGATTGGGTTTGCGTATGCCTACAGCCGGTGGTGGAACAAACACGCTTAGCGGTTGCGCTCTTGCCATCATCCGCAAAGGTGAAAGTAGTCGTACCATAGGTGTGGTCAAAGTTGGCGGCGGGAGAGTAGCCGCAAGAGCAGGTGCCCTTGTGCTTGCTGTGGTTGCCGCTAATTTCGCTATAAGAGTAGCTATGCGCCGCACCATTGGTGGAATAACTCATGGTGTAGGACTTCACCGCGCTTGCTCTTGCCGGTGATGTGTAGGAACCGCCCGACCAGTGTTTGCTGCTTGTGTAGTAGGCGGTTGTTGCCGTAGCCGCTGTCGGTATGGACGGTGTATCACCGTAATACGGTGATAAAGTTGTACTCTTATCGCTTGGCGAATCTAAACTAGAAGTGTTGGTTTCTTTCCAATTCCATGTATAGGTATATTTTTCATCGGTAATGGTTATGGTTTTAGCGGTTGTGGTATTATTGATGGTATTGGTGGTATTTCTCGTTTTCCAATACGCTGTTACCGAAACATTTTGTGAATTAATACCATCATCCCAAATGTGCGCATTCTTAGTTGCCGTTACCGTGCGCGCCGGGTTACCCGAATCGCCGCTATAAGTAATGTATGAAGAATTATAACTCGGTGTGCTCATTGCCGTATGGTCTAAATTGGAAGTGGCATAATTGACACTGTATTGGTCTTTGGCATCGCCGACAGAAACAGCGGAAGTTTTGGAATTAGTACCGTCTAAGGTAATGTCACTTGCCGAAACAGCACCGCCCGAAGAGCGATACGGGAATTTCGCTAACCAGCCTTTTTTATCACCGGTGTTGATGTAGTTATCACCATCACCTTTGCTGCCCTCATCCGCATTTTTCAAGCCATGGTCAAAGCCTTTTACATAACCGTCATAGCGCAGCCAACCGCCGTAACCGTTGGTTTTACTGGCAACATGCATCGTGCCTGACCAAAGGGTGGTATAGGAGCTCTGTGAAGTACCTTTTACCTCTAATTTTGTAACGCTGTAGCCAACACCGGAGAACCAGTAGTTATCACAAATATACAGGTAAATATAGGCAGGGAAGCCCTCCGCGGTACCGGTTAAGGTGTGATTACCTGTGCTTTTAATCTGGTTGCCGCCTTTTTTACCGATATCCCAGTTTAAATCGGTTGTAGAGGTGCTCACACCATTGTCTTTTAAGCACCGGATGGTGACACCTGCGCTGTCGCCTTTGGCGCCTTCAAAGCCTTGGTATGCCGCTTCAATATTGTTGGTGCCGGTTACATTAATGGTAACTCTGACATCATAGTTGCCGGCATTTTGCGCAACCGCAGTCGGTGCGGAAAATACCCAACATGACAAAAGCATTACAACGACCAATAGAGTAGATAGTATTCTTTTGCCGAATCTCTTGATTTTCATTGTAATACCCCCTTTATAAATAGATATTTTTTCATAGTTATATATCACTAAATGTGATTATTTGCCATGTGTTAATTAAATAAACATGTACTTATTTTTTTATGCAATTTGTATACTATTGCCGAATTTTATCGGAAATTAATTAACAAAATTAACTAATTATATGTGTAATATTGTCATTTTGAGAATAAATATCATAATACAAGCATGATGCGATGTGTTGCTGAATTCATTTTCATTAACCTTTGGCAAAACCTTAGTCGGATTTTGCTTTTCGCATAATCTTACAATGTCACTTCACTATGATATTGTGCCTATAGCAGCTCTTAACAGCTTCTGTCTTTTTGCTTCAATGTATGGGGACGGTTCTCAATGTATGGGGACGGTTAGCGTGAAAACCTTCTAAGACTAACGGTAAAAAGCATACAAAAACAAAGCCCATACAATGAGCCAATTCGAGTATTGGAATCCATTCTCGATTAGTTTAAGTATGGTCGCATAGCAACTTCGTTATCATAAAGTTGGTCTGTGACAATTAAATAATACGCTATTGATAGTATTTTTCTGCATACAGCAATAATGGCTTTCTTTTTTCCCAGCTTTCCTTGATGAGACCAAAACCAATGCCCAAAAGGGTTTTTTCTGTTTTGTGCGGCAACCCAAGCAGATTGGCAAAGTATTGATTTAATATACGGATTGCCATTCATCACTTTTTTAGATTTAATTTTGCCGGCACTTTGGTCATTACGCGGAGAAAGCCCTGCCCAAGAACAAAGATGTGCGGCTGATTTAAAATTTTTCTGTACTTCACCGCCGATTTCTGCTAAAATTAACACAGCAGCGGTAATATCAATGCCGACAATTGAGTCTAATTTTTCTAAAACATCTTGATAAGGCTCGGCAATTTCAATCATCTTGTTTAAGATTAAATCTATGTGTTGTTCAATCAAAGCAAGTTGATTGAGAAAGTCTGCAAGAAGAAAGCATTCATTTGCGTTCAGCTTGCCGCAGATTGCAAGTTGGATTTCTTCGGGAGACTTTTTGGTGTTACGGCTGATAGCGTTTTGGACATCATC
>JAFWGH010000031.1 GCA_017512465.1 Clostridia bacterium | reverse complement strand
GCAGTTTTTGCTAAGCAGTTTTATTCGAATAAGGGAGAAAATTTTTCTTGCATACTTGTCGTATTCAAGGGAAATTTTATCACTTAGACGGATGAAAATACAACGCAAAAACCAAACTTCGTTACGGGGACTCACCTAAAACGAACTCGCCTTTTTTATTATGTTTGTTCCCCGCCGTGTCGGGTGCTTAGTCTCTCTCGCCGCCTTCTGCGCTCGCTGATAAAAACGATTCCAGGGTGGCTTTTAGTTGCTCAAATTCCACCGGTTTGGAAAGGTGTGCATTCATCCCCGCCTGCAAAGAGCGCTTCACATCTTCATCAAAAGCATTTGCCGTTAAGGCAATAATCGGCACACTGCGGGCATCTTCCCGCTCTAAGGCGCGAATGGCTTTAGTGGCTTCCAAGCCATCCATAACCGGCATGCGCACATCCATGAGTACCACATCAAAGTACCCTTCTTCATGCGCACTGAAAGTGTCTACTGCCGCTTTGCCGTGCTCAACATAAACAACTTCCATTTCCCACATGCCCAATATCTGTTTCATGATTTCGGCATTGATGAGCATATCCTCCGCAAGAAGCACACGCTTGCCTGCGAGAATACTCTCAGGCGCATGCTGCGGCACTGCCGCCCGCTCTGCCGGTGCCGGTATGTTGCTGCCTTCGGCATCGCTTTTGCGCAAGGTAATGGTAACCGTAAATGTAGAGCCGACACCCTTTTCACTCTCCACGGTAATGGTGCCGTTGAGCATATCCACAATATTTTTGGTAATTGCCATGCCCAAGCCCGTGCTGCCGAGTTTATTCGAGCGACCGGATTCTTCTTGGGTAAAGGGCTCAAAAATATGCTCTAAATAGCTTTCATCCATACCGACACCCGTGTCTTTAATCGTAAAGCGCAAGGTCGATTGGTTTTTATACTCGGCAATTCTCTCCGCTGTAAACCACACCGTGCCGGGGGCTTCCGTAAACTTAATGGAATTACTCAAAATATTAATAAGCACCTGCTTAATTTTCATCGCATCGCCGCGATAATGCTCGCCGAGCTCCTCGGAAAAGCTGCACTCAAAGTTTAATCCCTTATCGCGGCACTGCGCTTGCATCATGTTGGTGATTTGTTCGAGCAGGGCGCTCAAAGAAAATTCCTCTTTTTTAAGTGCCATTCTGCCCGACTCAATGCGAGACATATCCAAAATATCATTAATGAGTGTGAGCAAATGGCGGGCGCTTTCATCAATTTTTAGCAGCTGCTCTTTGGTCGCGGCGCTTAAGCTTTCATCCATCAGCGCCAAGGTATTTAAACCGATAATCGCATTCATCGGGGTGCGAATTTCGTGGCTCATGTTGGATAAAAACACGGTTTTTGCCTTGTTTGCCGCTTCCGCCGCGGCAAGGGCATCGACAATCGCCTGCCGGCTTGCCATGGCTGCGCGCATTTCGGTGTCAATCACTGTCATCCCCAAGCCAACGGCATGCACAATATTATCATCCCTGTCCGCCGGGTGGCGCACACCCGCCATGCGCATCATTTCATAGTAATCTTTCCCGTCTCTATGCGCTAAATAGCGGTAAGCGATAATCGGCTCGGTAAGCAGGCTTTTGCGAATATTATCGGGCAAAATAAAGTTTAAAAACTCCTCGCGGTACTTTTCATCCACCACATTCTCAGCATACTGCACAAAGCTCTCATAATAAGGAAAATGCTCGCCCGCAGGGGTTTGGTGAGAATCTGTCGGGTCGGGACGGTAGCACACACCATCGTTTTTATCCAAATCAATATGGTATACACTGCGGTAATCGGATGCCAGAGCGGTAATCATTCTATCCTGCTGCTCGCGGATATCCTGCACTTTTTCAAACTGCTCGTGCTTTTCGGTAATATCGCTGATAAAAACATAGTAAACACCGCCGGTCTCACCGTTATCATGGTAATGCCCGTAGTCCTCCAACCAGCGAATAGCGCCGTCTCGCCGCACAATGCGGTATTCGACATAATCGAGTTTTTCAATGCTGTTTTTTTCGATTTGCTCGTTAATGGAAACGCGGATGCTTTCATAATCTTCCGGGTACACAAGCCCTTTAAAGGTATTGCCGGTTAATGCGGCAAACTGCTCCACATTCTCGCAGCCGAAAATGTGCAATGCGGGTTTGTTGATATACAGAATTTCTTCATCTGCCGCGCGGTAGATGAAGAAACCGCCGGGCATCTGCTCACCCAGCCACTCCAGTGCGCTCCCGAAGCTGTCTTGTGAAAAAATATGCTGTCTGTTCGGCATAATTGTTATTCCTTTGCATGATGATGTGCTATTAAGGTATGCGCTATATTTTATTATACCTTGTTTATGTTGCACTCGTCAAGGGAGAAAAAAAGCGATTGCCTCATGCGTGTTGCCATCGCTTCAGCTTGTAGAAAAAGATGTGAAAAAACATTGCTATTATGCTTAAAATTTGTTAAAATATATTTAACTCAATTAATTAATTAATTACACTATATATTCAACTAGCACTTAAAAGTGGAGGTTTTTGCAATGAACTATATCGTAACCGACACCCCTCTCGGGCAAATTAAAGGTATTGACGGCGAGCGCTGCACCGAGTATCGCGGTGTGCGCTATGCGCGCGCAGGGCGCTATGAGCGCCCGATAGAGGAAGGCGCATGGGAAGGCGTGTATGATGCCACGCACTTCGGTGCATGCTGTTATCAGCACCGCGCCTTTGAAGAGGATGCGCGTGTGAATCCCTTTTACCACAAAGAGTTTCGCGCAGATGTAACCTTCACTTACAGTGAGGACTGTTTTTTCTTAAATATTTGGGCACCCAAAAACAGTGAAAAATGTCCGGTACTCATTTTCATTCACGGCGGCTCCTTCACCGGCGGCAGCACGGATGAAGCGCACATCAAAGGCGAGCGCTTTGCGGAAAAGGGCATTATCATGGTGGCAATGAATTACCGCCTTGGACCCTACGGCTTTTGTGCGCACAAGGATTTAAAGGACCAAAACGGTGCGTTGGCAAACTTCGGATTATATGACCAGCAAACCGCTATCGAGTGGGTAATTCACAATATCGCCGCCTTTGGCGGAGACCCCGAAAATATCACATTAATGGGACAAAGCGCCGGTGCCATGAGCGTGGATATTCACTTAAACAATCCCGCCCTGCAAGGCTGCTTTCAAAGAGCCATCCTGCTCTCCGGCGCAGGACTGCAAAGGTGCTTATTAAAGCCTTTAAGCATTGAAAAAATTACCCCGTTTTGGGATAAGGTGATGCAGTATGCAAACGCCTCCTCCCTTGCGGAGCTGCGTGCGCTGCAGCCGCAAAAGCTCTTTTATGCCTGGAGAAAGGCTTGTGCGGGCAGCCCGCTGAGCATGCCCTATACCTTCCCGGTGTATGACGGTAAGATTTTGGATAAATCCCGCTTCTCTCTCGCCGCCCTGCCCGACATTCCCTATATTCTCGGTTCCACCTGCACGGATATGATACCGATTGTTTTAGAGGGTGTTGACAGGCGCTGGGGTAAGTATGTGCTTGCGCACAACAGCGCACCCTGCTATTTCTTCAACTTCAACCGCGAGCTGCCGGGCGACGATATGGGCGCATGGCATGCGGCGGATTTATTGTATGTTTTCTCTACCTTAAAAAACAACTGGAGACCGTTTGAGGAAATCGACTATATTATTTCCGAGCAAATCTCCGATGCCTTTGTCGCTTTCGCGGAAAGCGGCAATCCGAACAATGCCGCCATTCCCTATTGGCAGGCAAATTATCGGATGCCGATGTCTTTTTGCGAGCACACCGGCACCGATATGTGGAAAACAATGGATAATGTGCGCTACACCTTCAACGGCAGAGGAAAAACGATCTGATGGCAAAATTCCGACATATTTTTCAATTAAAAGATTCCGGCGAGAGCTGCCGCATTTATGCGAGCGGCGATAATCGCTTGCGCCTTGATTTTGTGAGCGGCACTTGCTTGCGCGTGGCAGTATACAAAGCGCAAGAGCGCCTGCTGCCCACCTTTTCGGTTGCTCCCGCAAACCGCATGGATTCTGAGGGAAGAGAGCGCCTGGATACAAAGGATTTTCCGCTCTACACCCCCGCATGCCGCGAAACACAGGAGCTCGACAGCTTCACCCTCGCGGAGGGTATAGAAGTTACTTTGCAAAAAGAAAATGCCCTGCTCAGCTACCGCCAAAACGGAAAACCGCTCTTTTCCGACCGCGCACCGCTCGCATATAATTTGGCGGGCGAGTTCGGCTGTGAGCAATATCATTACATCACGAAAGAAGCGGATGAATACATTTTCGGCTTGGGCGATAAAGGCGGCGATTTAAACAAAGCCGGCAGAGCCTTTCGCATTGAAACCACCGACTGCATGGGTTATGATGCCGCCGAAACCGACCCGCTATACAAGCATATCCCCTTCTTTATGTGCCAAACCAAAGCAGGGTGTTACGGCATTTTCTATGACACCGCCGCCACCTCTTATATGGATTGCGGCAAGGAAATCAACAACTATTACGCGCCGTATAAATACTTTAAAAGTGAGGATAATTGCCTCGTTTACTATGTCTTTTTCGGCTCGAAATTTTCTATTTTACAGCAGTTTTGCCGCCTTTGCGGCAAGCAGGCATTTCCGCCGCGCTGGAGCTTTCATTTTTGCGGCAGCACCATGGCGTATACCGATGCGCCGGATGCCCAAAAGCAGATGGATGCTTTTCTTGCAAAACTGCATGAAACCGGCCTACCCTGCGCCGGCTTCTACCTCTCTTCGGGTTACACCTCTATAGATGAAAAGCGCTGTGTTTTTCACTGGAACAGAGATAAATTCCCCGACCCTGCCGCATTTATTAAAAGCTTTCGGGCGGAAAATATCCACTTAATTCCGAATATCAAGCCCGCTTTTTTAACCACCCACCCGCTCTATGCTGCACTCGCAAAACAGGGCTTATTCATTCAAAATGAGGATGGTACGCCCTTCGTTACCGCGTTTTGGGACGGTTTGGGCAGCTATTTGGATTTCACCCATCCGCAGGCGGTTGCATTTTGGCAACAGCAGCTAAAAGAAACCCTGCTCGATTACGGCATGGACTGCACGTGGAATGATAATAATGAAATGGATATTAAGGACCGCGATGCGCGCGCATGCGGCTTTGGAAGCGGCGCGGTACCGGCATATACCATACGCCCGATTTTAACCTATTTAATGGTCGCCGCCTCTCACGCGGCACAAATCAAAAAATACCCGCAGCAGCGCCCCTTCCTATCCACCAGGAGCGGCGGTATCGGGATACGCCGGCTGGCGCAAACCTGGTCGGGCGACAACCGCACCGCGTTTGAAGATTTGCGCTACTGCCACAATATCGGTTTAACCATGTCGCTGTCGGGGCTTTCTTTTTACGGCCACGATGTCGGCGGATTTTACGGCGACATGCCTTCGAGAGAGTTGCTGCTGCGCTGGATACAGCACGGCATCTTTGAGCCGCGCTTTACCATTCACTCCTGGAATCAAGACGGCTCTGCCACTATGCCGTGGAGCTATCCGGATATTTTAGAGGCGGTCAAAGCACTCTTTGCACAGCGCGAACGGCTGCTGCCGTATTTATATAACTGCGCCTACCGCGCGGTGGAGGAAGAAATTCCCCTCAATGCCCCGCCGCTGTTATATTACGATGATGCGCCGCTGTATGCACAAAATGATACCATGCTTGTCGGCACGGATATCTTAGTCCCCTTCATTTTTGAACAAGGGCAAACACAAACAAAGGTGTATTTGCCGATGGGTGAAAACTGGTATCTCGGCGAAACCCGCTATACCGGCGGCAACACGGTAACGCTCACCATTCCGCCCGATAAGCCAATGCCCTATTTTGTTAAAGCGGGCAGTGTTATCCCGACCGCGGAAGAAGAACAAATTGTTTTCACCGTTTACCCGCTTGCCGGTGGCAGCTTTGAAAGCCGCTATTTTTGGGATGACGGCGAAAGCTTCGCTTACAAAGACGGCGCCTGTGTTGATGTGCGCATCACGGCAGAATGTGAAGAAAACACTGTTACTGTCTCTTACCAAAATACAGGCAAAAATGCGTTTACACCCGCCTTTCGCTTATGCGCGGCAGACAAACGCACACTCATTGTAAAATAAAGGAGTATTGTATGCCAATGCAAATGGGTTTTCGCTGGTATGGCGAAAATAACGATAACATCTCATTGTCGGATATTAAGCAAATCCCCGGTGTGAGCACCATCGTGTGGGCGCTGCATGATAAGCTGCCCGGCGAGGTCTGGCAGCCGGAGGAAATTCGGCGCGTGCAGCAGCAATTAGCGCCCTACGGCTTTAACATGGATGTGGTCGAAAGCGTGAATGTGCACGATGATATCAAAATCGGTCTGCCCTCGCGCGAGAAGTACATAGACAATTACATTCAAACCATCCGCAACCTGGCGCCCTTCGGCGTGAAGGTGATTTGCTACAATTTCATGCCGATTTTCGATTGGACAAGAAGTGATTTATTTCATCCGGTCGGCGATGGGTCAACAGCGCTGTTTTACCAAAAAGATATGATACAGGATGACCCGAAGGCGATGGCGGACTATGTGATGAGCTTCACCGAAAAGTACCACATGAGCTTTCCCGGCTGGGAGCCGGAGCGCATGGCAAAATTAGATGCGCTCTTTGAAGCATATAAGGATGTGAGCAAAGAAAAGTTATGGGAAAACCTGCGCTATTTTTTGCAGCGCCTCATGCCTGTTTGCCATGAATGTGATATCAAAATGGCAATTCATATGGATGACCCGCCGTGGGATATCTTCGGTTTGCCGCGCTTATTGGTGGATGAAGAAAGTATCGCACGCTTTTTGAAGATGGTCGATGACCCTTACAACTGCTTAACACTGTGCTCGGGCAGCTTAAATGCCAACCCCGAAAATAATGTGGCAGAAATCGTACGCAGGCACTGTGATAGAATTGCCTTTGCGCACATTCGCAATGTTAAGCACTTCCCAAACGGCGACTTTCAAGAGGCAAGCCACCGCGACTGCGATGGTGATACCGGCATTTTGGATATACTCAAAGCCTATCACGATGGCGGCTTTGAAGGCTATATTCGCCCTGACCACGGGCGGCATTTGTGGGATGAAAAACCCGGCACGGTGCGCCCCGGCTACGGACTGTATGACCGCGCACTGGGGATTATGTATATGTTAGGTGTGTGGGACTATTTGGAAAAATTCTAATTTAGCGGAGTAAACTCCGCATTAGAGAAAAGAGAATAGTGAATAGAGAATAGTGAAGGGCGGGGCACCCGCACCCGTTCCGCTTCGCTCTATTTTTTGGATAGATTATATCTGCTTTGCGCATAATTAAGCCAGATTTAAGATTTAATCCAAACTAATATAATCAAGTGCGAATG
>JAFWGH010000030.1 GCA_017512465.1 Clostridia bacterium | reverse complement strand
GAGCGAAGCGAGCAAAACCACCGCAGTTGGTTCGTTGTTCAATTTAACCGCTTTATATCGCCCCTTGATGAGGGGAGATGTCACGAAGTGACAGAGGGGTAGACCTGTAACGAACACAACTTTGGTGGTTTCGAGCAAAGGCATCCGCAAATCCTTATTTGCAAAAAAAACGGTGGTGAAACGATTGGAAAATAAAAATATCCTTATGGCGCAAAAGATCGCTGCCGCTGTGGACAAGGCGGGCGGCAAAACCTACTATGTCGGCGGCTATGTCCGCGATAAGCTGATGGGGATTGATAATAAAGATGTGGATATTGAAGTGCACGGCATTACACCGCAGGTGCTTTTCGATATTTTGGACACTTTAGGCGAGCGCTTAAACATCGGCACAAGCTTCGGTATTTTGGGATTGCGCCACTACGAATTGGATATCTCCATGCCGCGCACCGAAAAAGCAATCGGGCGCGGGCACAAGGATTTTGAAATTTTTGTTGACCCGTTTCTCGGTGAAGAAAAAGCCGCGGTGCGCCGTGACTTTACCATCAATGCCCTCATGCAAAATGTGCTCACGGGGGAAGTGCTCGACTTTTTCGGCGGCAAAGAGGATATGCGCGGCAAAGTGGTGCGCCATGTTAACGATACCACCTATTTGGAGGACCCGCTGCGGGTGCTGCGCGCGGCACAGTTTGCGGCGCGCTTCGGCTTTGCAGTGGCGGAAGAAACCACGGCACTCTCTCGCGCAGCGGCGCTGACAGCACTGCCGGGCGAGCGGGTTATGGGCGAGCTCGAAAAGGCGCTTTTAAAAGCCGATAAGCCCTCTGTTTTTTTTGAGCAGCTGCGCAAAATGCGGCAGCTTTCCGACTGGTTTCCCGAGGTGGAGGCACTCATCGGAGTTGAACAGAGACCTGATTTTCACCCCGAGGGCGATGTGTGGAACCATACCATGCAGGTGCTCGACGAAGCGGCGGCGCTCCGAGACGGGAGCGAACACCCGCTATATTTCATGCTCGCGGCGCTGTGCCATGATTTCGGCAAAGTGCTTGTAACAGAAGAAACAGACGGTGTGCTCCACGCGCATAAGCACGAAGTGGCGGGGCTGTCATTGGCAGAAGCGTTTGTGCGGCGCTTAACGCATGAAAAGAAATTAATCGATTATGTACTGAATTTAACCCGCTACCATATGCAGCCGAATCGCCTTGTCGGCGAGCATTCTCACACGAAGGCGTTTATGAAAATGTTTGACCAAACACCCTACCCGAAGGAGCTTTTGCTCATATCCAAGGCGGATTATATCGGGCGGATGGGAGAAGGCATGCGGCGCGAGGATATGGCGGCAAGCTATGCACCGATAGAGAAAAAGCTCGGCGAGATGTACGCCTTATATCAAGAGCGCATGAGCGCACCCTATGTGATGGGGCAGGATTTAATACAAGCCGGCTTAAAACCCGGAAGCGAAATGGGCGAAATTCTCGCCTTTGTGCAAAAGCTGCGCTTGGCGGGTGTCCCGAAAGAAGAACAGCTTAAACAGGCGCTCGCATTTGCGCGCAGAAAATAAGAACCTGAGCCAAAGGCTCAGAACCTTGGCGTTCGCAATGTAAAACATTGCTCGGCTAAAGGATTTGTCGAGGTGCATGGATTAAAAAGTTTACACTGATTTTGTCCAACTTTTCTACCCCTCCGAGCGCTGTAAACGCGCCCACCTCCCCTCATCAAGGGGAGGTACAAAGCGGTTGAGCCGCTTACAGCGGCTTTT
>JAFWGH010000029.1 GCA_017512465.1 Clostridia bacterium | reverse complement strand
GCAGTTTTTGCTAAGTTATTTTATTCGAATAAGTGAGAAAAAATTCTTTGCATACTTGCCGTATTCAAAGGATTTTTTAACGCTTAGGCGGATGAAAGAACAACGCAAAAACCTGTCCCTCTTTATTTAGGGTGCCCCAAGGGTGCCCTTGTTTTTGCTTTTGCAACAGGTAACAGCGGCAAGGCGGAGCCTTGCATTATAATGGCGATTCGTCGAGGACGCCGAACCCTACATTAGAGCGAAGCGGAACGGGTGCGGGTGCTCCCGCCCTTAATTATTCGTTATTCACTATTCATTATTCGTTAAAAAGGTCTTAACCGCAATGCGATTAAGACCTTTTTTCTATTCATCCTCAAATCCGCTTTCGGGTCCTGTAATAAACAGCTCCTCCTCTTCGGATTCTTTCTTTTTCTTCTTTTTGGGTTTTTTCTCTTTTTTGTCTTTTTTGTTTTTCTTAGTCTGCTTTGTCTGCGGCTCTTGTTCTTCCTGCTCGATTTCTTCCGCCTGCGCCTCGACCTCTTCCGCTTCGCGCTCCAATTCCTGTTGCGCTACAATCTGCTCCATGATCATTTGCTTGCGCTTCATTTCCTTGAACTTAGCTTTTTTAATCTTTAACTTTTTCAGCTCTGCCGCTTCTCTTTCCAATTGCTCTTGCAATGCGGGCACATTTTTCTCACGATCCTTCGCAGTATACTGCTCACCTAAAATATACAGCGGCCGCCTTTTGACCTGCGTGTGAATTTTGCCGATATATTCGCCCATAATACCCATTGCAATAAAAGCGATACCAAAGAAAATAAACATCAGACTGATGACAATTGCCGCCTCGGAAAAGGACTGCGAGCGAATAATATTAAACAGAATATAAAAGAATAAATAGACCACGCCGAACAGCACAGAGCCGATACCGCAATACAGCGGCCACCGCAACGGCTTATTTGAAAACGCAATCAACCCTTCAAAGGCATAGGAAAACAGCTTTGAAAAAGACCACTTGGACTCGCCGCCGCTGCGCTCGCGCACTTCATACGGTACATAGCGGGTGTTAAATCCGACCCAGGCAAACAGCCCCTTTGTAAAGCGGTGGTATTCACTTAATTCCAAAATAGCATCTGCCACATTGCGCCTGAAACAGCGAAAATCGCTCGCGCCGCCGACAAACTCGATACCGCTGATATTGGTAATAAGTTTATAGAAGTGCTTCTTGGCAAAGCGCGAGAAGCCGCGCTCATCCTTGCGCTCCTTCGCAAAAGCGGCAATACAGTCATATTCCTTGTGCTTTTCGAGCAATTCCACCATCTTTGCCACCAGCTCCGGGCGCTGTTGTAAATCCGCATCAATAAAGCAAATGTAATCGCCTTTTGCCGCTTTTAAGCCGGCATACATAGCCGCTTCCTTGCCGAAGTTTCTGGAAAAAGAGATAATGTTCATCCCTGTATTTTCCACATACAGCGCTTTGAGCAGAGACAAGGTTTTATCCTCGCTGCCGTCGTTGACAAAGATATATTCCGTTTTGTACTTTTGCGCATCAAACACTTTTTTTGCCGCTTCAAAAAAGGCTTCTATGCAATCCTCTTCATTGTAGCAGGGAATAATCAGTGATAATTTCATAATGCCACCTTATATTATTTAATCATTAAATTTTATTTTACCATATAATCTTTTGTATTTCCACTCTTTTATGGAATTTCATTCCTCGAGCAAAAAAAGAAAAGCCACCCTATTGGATGACTCCCCATACATTTCATGTTGGCATTACCTATCTTCCCGGGCCGTCGCCAGCCAAGTATTGTCGGCGCGAAAGAGCTTAACTACCGTGTTCGGAATGAGAACGGGTGGACCCTCTCCGCAATCAACACCAACTGCTGAATGCTCAAGTATAATACCACAAGCGTGTGCGTTTGTCAACATCTTTTTCCTTTTTTTTCGAAAAATATTTAAATTTGCTTTAAATACAGGTTTTTTCGGCGTTGCAAGGAAGCTTTTGCGGTGCAAAAGCCGGTATGGCGGCGGTGGAAAACAGTGGCTTTCTTTTTTCAAAAAAGCCGCCGAAGCAGGCGCTCTTTTCCAGCCCGAAATAGTCTCCGTCCCGATACGGTATTTCACCGACCAAAGCAGGCTGCTCCTGCGTGGCGGTAAACGCCGACAGCTTTTTAACAGCACAGCGCATGCGCACCTTCATTTGCAACAGTCCCTGTGCACGGCAAATCTCTTTTTCGGCACTGCGTAAATACTGCCGCAAAACATCATCGGGCACTAAATTATTTTTTATTTGTAAAAATTCTTCCGCAAGGCTGACACACTCATAAAACAGCTTTTTCGCTTCGGCAAATTCAAAATAAGAGCAGGTGCTGTTTTCTTTTAAAAAAGTAAACAATTCTTTATTTCCCTGCGCATGCGGGGCAACGCAGACCACTTTCATATGCAAGCCGCTTTGCTCCAGGCAGTTTTGTAATTTTAAGCGTATGCGCTGCGCACTGCACGCACCGCAGGGCGCAAACACAATTGCCGTGTCTGCACCGAGATAGCAGCACTCGCACAGCGAGCCGAGCACGGCGCTCAACCCCTCACACAGGGTTTGGCGCGCATACAGCTCTCCGATTTGGCGGGTGTATTTGCCCGGCTTCGGCGCGGCGGTAAAGGCAATGTTTAAATCACCGCACAAACAGCGGAAAATATCTCCCGCAAAATAGGTGTATGGTAAACAGATATTCATAATGCCCTCCTGCTCTTAGCTTTCATAGGGCATTGTGGGCGCATTTAAGGCGATTTATACATTGACTTTTGCGGGGGAATGGTATACAATACCTTTCGCAATAGGTTTATCTGATTGATAAGTGAATACTACCAACTTCTATTTGCCTCCATAGTTAAATGGATATAAGAACCTGAGCCTTTGGCTCAGAACCTTGGCGTTCGCAAAGCAGATAGCTTTGCTCGGCTAAATAACCTGAGCCTTTGGCTCAGAACCTTGGCGTTCGCAAAGCAGATAGCTTTGCTCGGCTAAATAACCTGAGCCTTTGGCTCAGAACCTTGGCGTTCGCTCGTCCAAACAAATTCCGCAACAGAAAGAAATTGCGAGCAATTCCTTTAGTATTGCTTCATTTGTTTTTCCTCTCCCCAAAAAGTTTCCTGCGGAATACTTTCCGGGGCCCCCATGGGTTGCTCGGCTAAACAAACCTGATAAGGTTGTTTTGATTGATAAGTTCTTTTCTTAAATATTGATTTGCCTCCATAGTTAAATGGATATAACAAACCCCTCCTAAGGGTTAGTTGTAGGTTCGATTCCTACTGGGGGTGCCAGAAAAAAGCAGCCGAAGGGCTGCTTTTTTTCTGGCACAATGATGTTGGCTTCGCCCATGATGCCGCTAATGCTAATCATGTGTCCTTCGGACATGTTCATTGGCAAACATCGCTTCACTGTTCGTGAAACGAACAACATCATTTCGGCGTTAGCCGATACATCATCAGGCGCGCCGCGCCGACATCACTTTCATACCTGCCTCCGGCAGGTATTTCATTTTCTTATTTCGACCGGTTTTCTTTTTTCTTTCCTTGCAAACCCCATTAAAAGGTGTTACGATTATGGGTAGTAATAAAATAATACCTAATAAGAAAAGAGGCTATACCATGATTAAAAGAAAAGATGATTTGCGCATTGTTTACAATGAGCATATGAAGGGCGGCGACGGCACCGCAAAAATCATTCACTACGCCGAAAAAGAAGAAATCGGCGGCAAGTGTCGCTTAATGGCGAAAATTGTACTGGAGCCGGGCTGCTCTATCGGTGAGCACACCCATGAGGATGAGGAAGAGATTTTCTACATCGCCAAAGGCACCGCCGCTTATTATGATAACGGTGAGTGGGTTACACTCAATGAGGGCGACAGCGCTATTTGCCTTGGCGGGCAAACGCACTCCATCGCTAACCGCGGCACAGAAACCGCCGAAGTCATCGCAACGGTACTGTTGTATCGGTAAGCGCATTATCACAAAAATAATCTCTACCTAAAGTAGAGCGGCGCCGATTGACTGCGGCGCTTTTTTACCATACAATATAGTTGTAAAAAAGATGGAGGCTCTCGCATATGAATGATTATACCTTCGGCAATAAAATTACTGCTCTGCGCACCGCGGCAGGGCTCAGCCAAAAAGAGCTTGCCGCACAGCTCAGCGTGTCGGACAAAGCGGTATCAAAATGGGAAAACGGCTATGCCAAGCCCGAGGTGGACACGCTCAAAAAGCTTGCGCTGTATTTCCAAATCGGTGTGGATGATTTGCTGGATACGGCACCGCAGAAAAAATCACCCACCATTACCAAGCTGGTGATTACCGGCGGTCCCTGCGCCGGAAAATCCACGGCACTCAGCCACATTCAAACCGCCTTTTCCCAATACGGCTACACGGTTTTGTTTGTTGCCGAAAGTGCCACGGAATTGATTACAGGAGGGGTTGCCCCCTGGACCTGCGCAAATAATTTCGAATTTCAAAAAAACCTGCTGCGCCTGCAGCTTGAAAAAGAAAAAATCTATGAAGCAGCCGCCGCAAACATGGACTGCGAAAAAGTCTTGATTGTGTGTGATCGCGGTGCGCTCGACAGTAAGGTCTATATGCGCGAGGCGGAATTTTCCCTTATGCTTGCACACTTGGGTCTTAATGAAGTGGAGCTGCGCGACAATTATGATTGTGTTTTTCACCTTGTCAGCGCCGCAAAGGGTGCACAGGAATACTACACCACCGCCAATAATGCCGCGCGCACCGAAACCTTAGAGGAAGCGGCGGCTCTTGATGATAAATTTATCTATGCCTGGACCGGGCATCCGCACTTTAGAGTGATTGATAACTCCACCGATTTTGCTGAAAAAATTAACCGCCTGATTGCCGAAATATCCGCCTATTTAGGCGAACCGGAGCCCTATGAAATCGAGCGGAAGTTTTTAATAGAATATCCCGATATTGCAAGCTTGGAAAGCAATCCGAAGTGCAAAAAGGTCGAGATTATTCAAACCTATTTAACCCCCGAGCAGGAGGGAGACGAACTGCGCATTCGCCAGCGCGGGGAAAATGGAAACTATATCTATTTTAAAACCCTTAAAAGAAAGGTGAGCGGTGCAAAGCGCGTTGAAATCGAGCACCGCCTTTCTAAAGAGGAATACCTTGCCTTATTAATGCGCGCCGACACCGGCTGTCACCAAATCCGCAAAAACCGCTACTGCCTGACTTACAACAATCAGTATTTTGAAATTGATGTGTATCCGTTTTGGTCGGATAAGGCGATTTGCGAAATCGAACTCAAAAGCGAGGATGAGCGCATTGACTTTCCGCCCATGCTGCACATTATTAAAGAAGTGACCGACGATGAAGCCTATAAAAATGCCTCCCTCGCAAAAGGCATGCCGACAGCCGAAAGCAAAAGCTGAGAAACCGATATATCCGGGAAAATATTTCCCTCGCAAAGTTTCATTATTCATTTAAAAAACCTCGGTAGCACCGAGGCTTTTTTTACTGTTTAATATCTTTTCTCATAATCACCGGGAGAACAGTGCCGCATAGAATTTTAATATCAAATGCGATGCTCATTTTTTCTATATATTTCTTGTCATAATAGGTTTTTTCTTCGTTGGTGCACTCATCTCTGCCGTTGATTTGCGCAAGTCCCGTAATCCCCGGGCGCACAGCATAAATGCCCTCTTTCAACCGCAGCTCATGTATCTCTTTTTCTTGTGTAATAAGCGGTCTGGGCCCCACAAGGCTCATATCGCCTTTGAGCACATTTATCAGTTGAGGCAATTCATCGATACTGGTTTTGCGCAATACCGAACCCCACTTGGTGATATAGTTTGCCTTAATATCGGCACTTGCAACCGTAGGTGCATCGTTACGCATGGTGCGGAATTTTAATACCTTTATCACCTTTGCATCCTTGCCGTAACGCTCTTGACCGATGAGTACCGGTTTGCCCTGTTTGATTAGAGAAATCAAACTGACCACCAAAAGCAGCGGGGAAAGAAGAATCAATGCAAAAAGGCTCACGAAAATATCCGCTGCGCGCTTTACCACTTTCATAAACAGTTCCTTTATATAACAATTATCTTTTAGATTATATACTATATGTGAGAAAAAAGCAACTGACAAATAAGAATTTGCGGAGCCGTTCGGCTCCCAAATCCTTATTTGAATTAAGAATTTTGAATGTTGAATTTTGAATTGTTGTGGCAAGGCTACGCCTTGCATTTTAAAGATTTCTCGCAAGCTCGAAATAACTAAATTCTTAATACCTACAAGGAATTTAACTTATATGTAAGGACAAAATCCATCAAATAGAGCGAAGCGGAACGGGTGCGGGTGTTCCCGCCCTTCACTATTAACTATTCACTATTCACTATTCTCTCAAATAAGGATTTGCGCGCTTGGGGAGCGCGACAAATCCTTATTTATCTATTCCAATACAAATAATCTTCTGCGAGCACTGCTCTGCACGGTGCGGCTTCACTTTCTTCCAGCAAGATCGGCTGTGCCATCAAAAAATAGGTGCCCATATCGACCTGCTCCAACCGCAATCCTTCCAGCACAAGACAGTCCGCCTCGGCAAAAATGCGCCCGACCTCACCGCTCATCGGCTCTATGGCAATCGTGTCGGCATCCGTGCCGATAAGGCGCACCCCGCTCGTCACAATCTCCTCTGCCGCGGAAACATCTATTTTTCCTTTACCTTCGCCTTTTATAAGCAATTTGTCACAGCGGTATAAACTCATGGAATCAATCCAGGAACCGGTCAATGCGCCCTTGGCTTTTACCACCCGGCACTCGCCGAAAAAGCGCTCAATCGGATAATCGGAAATACTGCTTGCGCCCTCGATATACGCCGCCGGCGCCGTGATATGCGTGCCGTTGTGCAATGAAGAGAGCAAAATGGAGCGCTTCCCGCCGCTTTCGGTTTCCGATTCGGTTCGGATGACTGCCGGCGTATCGGAAAATGACGGCGCCGCACAAAGCATATCTGCCGAAATATCTATCAACTTGTATTTTTGTTGCGCCATGCCCTTCTCCTTTGCTCCCATTATGGGTTTATAGATTCTACCCTTGTTTATTTATACTATATTTTGCGCTTTTTTGCAAGTATACATGACTGCGGCAGGGAAGCCCGGCTGTTATTAAGGATAATAAGCCTCATTTTTATCTTTTTGCACAATAACTGCGTTAAAACACCTCGACAGGCGTCAGCCTTGCCGAGGTGTTTGTGCCTTGTTCTTGCACGAAAAATCTTAAAAATGAGGTGTT
>JAFWGH010000028.1 GCA_017512465.1 Clostridia bacterium | reverse complement strand
TTAGTTAGGCGAGCGAAGCGAGCAAAACCACCGCGGTTGGTTCGTTGTTCAATTTAACCGCTTTATATCGCCCCTTGACGAGGGGAGATGTCACGAAGTGACAGAGGGGTAGACCTGTAACGAACACAACTTTGGTGGTTTCGAGCAAAGGCATCTACAAATCCTTATTTGTGAAAGGAGCACCATGAAACTACACGGATTACAAAAAATGACATTATTGGATTTCCCGGGCAGGGTGGCATGCACCGTCTTTTTGGGCGGGTGCGATTTTCGCTGTCCGTTTTGTCATAACTATGAGCTTATAGACGGTACGGCACAGCCGTTGATGGAGGAAGAAGAATTTTTCCGCTTTTTGCAAAGCCGCAAGGGGTTGATTGAGGGCGTTGCCATCACGGGCGGTGAGCCGTGCCTGCATAAGGACTTGCCGGAGTTTATGCGCAAAATCCGCGCGGCGGGCTATCCGGTCAAGCTCGATACCAACGGCTATCATCCCGAAATGCTCAAAGCCGTTTTGGAAGAAGGCTTGGTCGAGTATGTCGCCATGGATGTAAAAAACTGTGCGCAGAAATATGCGCTCACCTGCGGTTTGGAGCAGATTGATATGGATATTATTCGCGAGAGCATTTCCATTATCATGCACTCCGGCGCGGCATATGAGTTTCGCACCACGGTGATTGATGAGTTGCACGAAGCGGACGATTTTGAGGGCATCGGTGAAATGATACAGGGGGCGCAGCAGTACTTTTTGCAGCGCTTTACCGACAGAGATTCCGTGCCCTACGGAAATTTGAGCGCACCGAGCTTTGATAAGATGCATGCGCTCGCAAAAATAGCCGAAAAGTATGTGAAAAACACCAAATTAAGGGGTGTAGAGTAGTTTTTTTGCAGCTCATATAGAGGGAGAAAAACTTCGGGCGAAAGGTTTTGACCTTTACAGAAAATATACAGGGTGTAAAGTTAAATTGCTTTACACTCTGTGCGTTTTTTGAACACAATATCTTGTGTTTTGCAAATTTTTATATAGAATATATTGACATTCACCCCTACATATGGTAGAATGTGTCTTAAAGTGCCGCAGGGACTGTGTAGGCAAAAAAACAGCGCAAAAAACCACCCGAGCGGCGCGCAAAGCACCACGCTTTTGCGCAAAAATGCTACAACCGAGATAAAATGAAGAAGGAGAAGGCTATGTATCAGGTTATTAAGAGAGACGGCAGCGTCAGCGAGTTCAATATTGCAAAAATCAGTGCTGCCATTGCCAAGGCATTTGAAGCCAAGGGCAGAAACACCCACCCGAGCGTAATTGATTTAATTGCGCTGCATGTAACCTCCGATTTTGAGGAGCATATTCAAGATGATAAAATCAGCGTTGAGGCAATTCAGGACTCTGTGGAAAAAGTGCTTTCCGAGTCCGGCTATGCCGATGTTGCCAAAGCATACATTCTTTACAGAAGGCAGCGCGAAAAAATCCGCAATATCAATTCCGCTTTGTTAAATTATAAGGATATTGTAGATAACTATTTAAGAATTAATGACTGGCGTGTGAAAGAAAATGCAACCGTTACCTATTCCGTGGGCGGCTTGATTCTTTCCAACTCCGGTGCGATTACCGCCAATTATTGGTTGAGCGAAGTATATGATGATGAGATTGCCGAAGCACACAGAAATGCGGATATTCACCTGCATGACCTTTCCATGCTTTCGGGTTATTGCGCAGGCTGGTCGCTCAAGCAGCTCATTCAAGAGGGTCTGGGCGGCATTCCCGGCAAAATTACTTCTTCTCCCGCCAACCACCTTTCCACCCTTTGCAACCAAATGGTAAACTTTTTGGGCATCATGCAAAATGAGTGGGCAGGCGCACAGGCATTCTCCTCTTTTGATACTTACCTTGCTCCGTTTGTAAAAATAGACAACCTTTCTCAAAAAGAAGTTAAGCAGTGTGTGCAGTCCTTTGTTTACGGTGTAAACACTCCCTCTCGCTGGGGCACACAGGCACCGTTCTCGAATATCACACTCGACTGGGTAGTACCGAATGACTTGAAAAACCTGCCTGCAATTATCGGCGGCAAAGAGGTTGATTTCACTTACGGCGACTGCCAAAAAGAGATGGATATGGTCAACAAGGCATTTATCGAAATCATGATTGAAGGCGATGCCAACGGCAGAGGCTTCCAATACCCGATTCCGACCTATTCCATTACCCGCGATTTTGACTGGACAGAGACAGAGAATAATAAATTACTCTTTGAAATGACCGCAAAATACGGTACACCCTATTTCTCAAACTATATCAATTCCGATATGGAGCCGAGCGATGTGCGCTCCATGTGCTGCAGACTGCGCCTTGACTTGCGCGAGCTGCGCAAAAAGTCCGGCGGTTTCTTCGGCTCCGGTGAATCCACCGGTTCCATCGGTGTTGTCACCATCAACCTGCCGCGTATCGCTTACCAGGCAAAGGATGAAGCGGATTTCTATGCTCGCCTCGACCATTTAATGGATATTGCGGCGCGCTCTTTAAGCGTGAAGAGAAAGGTTATCACCACGTTGCTTGACCAGGGATTGTACCCCTATACCAAGAGATACCTCGGCACCTTCTCCAACCACTTCTCGACCATTGGCCTTATCGGCATGAACGAAGTGGGCTTAAATGCCAACTGGCTCAAAGCGGATTTGACCGATGCAAAGGTACAGCGCTTTGCAAGAGATGTGCTTAACCACATGAGAGAGCGCCTGTCCGATTATCAGGAGAAATACGGCGACCTCTACAACCTGGAGGCAACTCCGGCAGAGTCCACCACCTACCGCTTTGCAAAGCATGATAAGGAGGACTTCCCGGATATCATCACTGCGAATATGAACGGTACACCGTATTACACCAACTCCTCTCACCTGCCCGTAGGCTACACGGAGGATATCTTCTCCGCACTTGATATTCAAGACGATTTGCAAACCCTGTATACCTCCGGTACCGTATTCCACGCTTTCTTGGGCGAGAAGCTGCCGGATTGGAAAGCAGCGGCAAACTTAGTCAGAAAGATTGCGGAAAACTACAAGCTGCCGTATTACACCATGTCACCGACTTACTCGGTATGTAAGGACCACGGCTACCTCACCGGCGAGCAGTACACCTGCCCGATTTGCGGTGCAAAGACCGAAGTTAACAGCCGTATCACCGGCTACTACAGACCGATTCAAAACTGGAATGACGGTAAGGCGCAAGAATATAAAGACCGTAAGGTATATAATATCGGCAGAAGCCACTTAACACATGAGGGTCCGAATCCGGCACCGGTGGATGTACCGGTCAAGGTGGAGACCGCCGGCGCGGCAAGTGAAGCGGCAGCGGAGAGTGCGGGCGAGGAAGGCATTATCCTCTTTAAGACCGCCACCTGCCCGAACTGTAAAGCGGCAGCGGCACTGCTCGACAAAGCGGGCGTGAAATACACCGCCCTCAATGCGGATGAGCAACCCGAGCTTGTCGGAAAATTCGGTATCAAGCAAGCACCGACTTTGGTTATTCCGAATGGTGAAGCGTTTGAAAAATTCCGCGGCGTTTCCGATATTAAAGGATGGCTGATGAACAAGTAAATGTAACGAGCAGAAACCAAACGGTTTCTGCTCATCATTTACTTAGCCGTTAGCCGTTAGCACATTAGCCGTTAGCGATAGGGCGGGACACCCGCACCCGATGGAATAATTATACAGATTTTAGGAAAAATATGCAGGTTAAAAATTTTAAAGATTTGACTGTTTGGCAAAAATCTATGGATTTAGTCATCGAAATATACCAATTAGTCAAAGAAATGCCAAAAGAAGAAGCGAAATGCTTCTGCTTATGTTTCATAGCCGTTAGCCGTTAGCATATTAGCGGTTAGCGATAGGGCGGGACACCCGCACCCGATAATTATTAATGAATTGAAGAAAAACGATATGCAGATTAAAAATTTTAAAGATTTGACTGTTTGGCAAAAATCTATAGATTTAGTTATGGAAGTCTACCAATTAGTCAAGGAAATGCCAAAAGAAGAAACTTACGGGCTCTCTGACCAAATGCGTCGAAGTGCAGTTTCTATTCCTTCTAATATTGCAGAAGGATATTATCGGTACTCTGACAAGGAATTACAAAAGTATTTGTACATCGCAAGAGGTTCGAGTGCAGAATTAGAAACACAACTAATAATTGTTGCAAAGTTAAATCTTGTTTCTGATACAACTGTGCAAAATACGATAGCCAAATGTGAAGAAGTGGAAAAGATGCTAAATGCATTTATTACACGAATAAGTAATGATGCACAATATTAAAATGCAATACATTCGCTAACAGCAAATGAGTTGACAGCTAATATGCTTGAATAAAGAAGGGCTGCACTTAAACCCATTTAATCGGGTGCGGGTGTCCCGCCCATTCGCTAACGGCTAATATGCTAACGGCTAATAGGCTAAAAAAGGAGATACTATGTACGATATTATTGTTGTCGGCGGCGGTCCCGCCGGCATGACAGCGGCGCTGTATGCGCTCAGAAACGGCAAGAGTGCTCTTGTGATTGAAAAAGCCGGCTTCGGCGGGCAGATTACCAACTCGCCGAAGGTCGAAAACTTTCCCGGCTCATTATCCTTAAGCGGTAATGAGCTTGCCGACAGCATGTTTTCGCAGATTATGGAGCAGGGTGCCGATATAGAGATTGAAACCGTTTGCGCGATTGAAGCGGCGGGTGACACCAGAATTGTGCGCACCGAAGAGGGAAACAGCTTTGAGTGCAAGGCAGTCATTATTGCCACCGGTGTTAAGCACCGGCTTTTGGGGCTTCCCGGCGAAACCGATTTAATCGGCGAGGGCATTTCCTTTTGCGCGGTGTGTGACGGTGATTTTTACAAAGGGCAGACCGTCTGTGTTGCAGGTGGCGGCAACTCCGCACTGCAGGAGGCGATTTTACTCTCCGACAAATGTAAGCAGGTGATTATGCTGCAGGATTTGCCTTATTTTACCGGCGAGGAGCGCTTACAAAAGGTACTCTTTGCGCGGGAGAATGTGAAGGCGATTACCGGTGTGAAAATTGAGAAGCTCATCGCCGAAGGCGGAGAACTCAAGGGGATAGAATTTTTGAAAAGCGAGAGCGGCACGCGCGAAACGGTTGCTTGTGACGGACTCTTTGTTGCCATCGGTTTAATTCCCGAAAATGAGCCGTTTAAGGACATCGCCGCACTTAATGATTACGGCTACTTTGATACGGATGAGAGCTGCACCACCAAAACCCCCGGCATTTTTGTGGCGGGCGACTGCCGCTCCAAAAAAATTCGCCAGGTAACTACCGCCGCGGCAGACGGCACGATTGCCGCCCTCGCCGCGTGCGAGTATATTAATCAACAGTGATTTTTGATTGACAGAAGACAGAGTACAGTATACAGAAGACAGCAAAGCCCTCCCTAAAGGGAGGGCGGCGCGCGGGATGAATCTGAAAAGCGTATACTGTAATCTTTGAACCGATAAATAAGGGTTGTCGAGCTGTTTGCGCGACAATCCTTATTTTATTTCGATTATTGACTTGTGAGCCGCTATTGATTATAATATTAATATATAATTATAGGAGGAAAAACCTATGCAAAAATTGCTGAGCATTGTGCTGGTGATGGCAATGATTTTGAGTATGTTTGCAGGGCTGAAGCTCTTTTCTTTTGCAGAGAGTTTGCCGATTAATGAAGATTGCGGGGATGAAGCGAACTATACTCTTGACAAACAGACCGATACACTGACAATCAGCGTGGAACCGGCAAAACCGATTACGATCCAAGAGAACACCCACGGTTATTGGAGTGAAGACTCGCATATGGATGACTATTATTACTATACGCAATCAAGTTACAGCATTTTTTTGCCGGGAAATAAGATTATTGTCCATTATTCTGAAGGTGACGATGTAGAATATACCTATGATGAGGATGAGGGTGCATTCCTTAACGAAGAAGGGGAGCGTATTATTGTTTCGGTAACCTCCGATCAATACCGGAAGCCTTGGCTGCCGGGTAGTGATAATTATTTTACGGTTGAGTGTTTGGGCGCTACTACCCAAGTACCGGTCACGATTATCGAACACCCGGTTGCCTCCATTCAGGTGGAATTGGCAAAGCCGATTGAAATTATCGAAAATACCGGCGGTTATTGGGATTGGAAATGGAACGATGATATAAAAGAAGATTACTACTATTATTATAATTCTTCCTATTCTATTTATAAACCGGGCAATCAAATCATTGTAACCAATACAGATGACAGCCAAGTCATTTACAGCTACAGTTATGATCCCGATGAGGAATTTGGCGAATCGGGTTTTTTTAGCGAAGAGGGGGAGAGTATTCGTGTTCAGGTGACCTCCGAGCAATCCCAAAAGCCGTGGGTATTGGGCAGTGATAATTATTTTACGGTGGAGTACAAAGGCTTCACCACCCAAGTTCCCGTTACCATTAAGGAAAACCCGGTTGCCTCCATTCAGGTGGTGCTGGCAAAGCCGATTGAAATTATTGAAAACACCGGCGGTTATTGGAGTTGGAAATGGAACGATGATATAAAAGAAGATTACTACTATTATAGCAGTTCTTCCTATTCTATTTATCAGCCGGGCAATCAAATCATTGTAAATAATAAAGACAATAGCCAAGTCATTTACACTTATGATAAGGATGCGAGAGAATTTATTAATGAGCAGGGTGAAGCAATCAGCATTAAGACTTCCGAGAACCAGTACAGTAAACCATGGGTATTGGGAAATGACAATTACTTTACGCTAACATATTTGGATGTCACTACCCAAGTGCCGGTTTCCATTATTGAAAACCCTGTTGCTTCCATTCAGGTAGTGCCGGCAAAGCCGATTGAAATTGTTGAGAATAGCGGCGGTTATTGGCGCTCGAGATGGAATGATGATGATGTTGAAGAAGAGTACTACTGTTATTATAGTTCCGCCTATTCTATTTTTAAGCCGGACAATCAAATTATCGTAAACTATAAAGATGGTACTGGCGATACCTATACACATGATGAAGAAGAATACTTCATCAATGCTCAGGGTAAAACAATCAGAGTTAAGGTTTCAGATAAACAATACAGTAAACCGTGGGTTGTGGGCAATGATAACTTCTTTACGGTAGAGTGCTTAGGCGTCAGCACCCAAGTGCCGGTTTCCATTATTGAAAATCCGGTTGCTTCCATTCAGGTGGTGCCGGCAAAGCCGATTGAAATTATTGAAAACACCGGCGGTTATTGGGATTGGAGATGGAATGATGATGATGTTGAAGAAGATTACTACTATTATAGCAGTTCTTCCTATTCTGTTTATCAG
>JAFWGH010000027.1 GCA_017512465.1 Clostridia bacterium | reverse complement strand
CCTGAGCAAACCACCCGTTTGACGGGTGGTATTGATTTGTAACAAAAAATTAATAATTATCTTTAATTAAATACTATACAAAAAAATAATAATATAGTATAATATATTTGGAAAAGTATTTATTTTTATTAGGAGAAGAGAATGGACTATTCTTTATTAATAATTATTTTGTTGGCAGTAGTTTTGGTGCTGCTTGTCATTTTACTGATAAAAGTCTTTTCGAATAAGGGAAATCATGATGATATTTCCGCGCTTTCGGGACAGTTGAAATCCATTGATGCGCGCCTCGGCGATGAATTTAAGCACAATCGCGAAGAAATTACGGCGGCGCAACAGCAAATGAGCGATAAAACAGAAAAAAAGCTCAGTGAAATGGGTGAAAAAATCAATCAGCTGACCATATCCAATATGGAGCAGCAAAATAAAATAAATGAAACAGTCTCCATGCGCTTGGATAATTTGCAAAAAAGCAATGAACAAAAGTTAGAAAAAATGCGTGAGACAGTGGATGAAAAGCTTTCCAAAACGCTCAACACACGCCTGGACACTTCTTTTAAACAAGTATCCGAACAGCTTGAAAATGTGTATAAATCTCTCGGTGAGGTCAAAACGCTTTCAAGTGGAGTTACCAATAATATTTCCGCGCTCAATCGCGTTTTAACCAATGTTAAAGCAAGAGGTACTTGGGCAGAGGTTCAGCTCGGTAATATTCTTGACCAAACAATTCCGGGTATGTATGAAACCAATATCGAAACCAAAAAGGGAAGCGGTGAAAGAGTAGAATTTGCCGTAAAAGTTCCGAATGAGGATGATAAGATTACCTATTTGCCGCTCGATTCCAAATTCCCGTTGGAGGACTATGTACGCTTGATGGATGCGATTGACAGCGGCATTAAAGAAGATATTGATGCTTCCAGAAAACAGCTTGAAAAGAGTGTGGAGCTGCAAGCGAAAAATGTAACCAAATATATCCATGTACCTGATACAACACCTTTTGCCATTTTGTATCTTGCCACAGAGGGTTTATATGCAGAAATCGCATCTTCAAGAACCGGACTGGTTGAGAAGCTGCAAAGTAAGTATAAAATCATGGTTGCAGGTCCCAGCACGATTACGGCACTACTCAACTCCATGGCTATGGGCTTTAAAACGATTGCTATTAATAAAAAAGCGGATGAGATTGCCCATTCTCTTGCTGCCGCAAAAGCACAATACGGAAAGTTTTCCGACTTGCTGGATAATGCCTTAAAGCGTATCGAGGATGCCGGCAAAAAAGTAAATGAAGCGCGCAAGAGAAATACACTGATTCAAAAGAAACTCAGAAAATTTGAAGATTTAGATGAGATAGATGCCAATACAACCTTGGAACTTGGAGACGGCAGCGAAGAAGCGTAAAGGGTGATTCACAATGCAGTATGACAAAATATTACAAAATCTTACTATAGAGCAAAAAGCATCTTTATGTTCCGGTAAAGATTTTTGGTACACCAAAGGCATACCGGAATGCGGATTGCCCGAGATTATGATGACAGATGGTCCTCATGGTGTACGCAAGCAGCCTTCCGGTGATAATGCCGGAATTGGCGGCAGTGTTCCGGTCACTTGCTTTTTGCCGGCGTGCACAAGTGCCGCTTCTTGGGATAAAGAAATGCTCTTTCGCATGGGGCTTGAACTTGGTGAAGAAGCTAAAGCGGAAAAAGTCAGTGTACTTTTGGGTCCCGGAATCAATATTAAGCGTAATCCGCTGTGCGGCAGAAATTTTGAATACTTTTCGGAAGACCCGTATCTTGCCGGAAAAATGGGCGCTGCGCTCATAAGCGGTATTCAATATACCGGTGTGGGTGCTTGTGTTAAGCATTTTGCCGCTAATAATCAGGAAACCAGGCGACAAACCGTTAGTGCGGCAGTGGATGAAAGAACTCTGCGCGAAATCTATTTAAATGCTTTTGAAATTGCCATTAAAGAAGCGAACCCCTGGGCAATTATGAATGCTTATAACAAGTTAAACGGCACTTATTGCTCGGAAAACAAGTATTTGCTTACCGATGTATTAAGGCGCGATTGGGGATACAGAGGTCTTGTGATGACCGACTGGGGGGCCGAGAATGACAGAGTGGCAGGGCTGAAAGCCGGCGGTAATTTGGAAATGCCTTCTTCGGGCGGTGTGAATGATGCTAAAATTGTAGAGGCTGTAAAAAACGGCACCCTCGATGAGCGGGTGCTGGATGCCAATGCTGACCGTGTGATAGATATGGTGATGAAAGCCAAAAAGCTCGATTATGAGAATGCCGAGTATCATTACAATAAAGCAGAGCATCACCGCCTCGCACGCGAAATGGCAGCGAATTCATTTGTTTTGTTAAAGAATAACGATATCTTACCGATAAAAAAAGGGCAGAAAGTTTGTGTTATCGGTGAAATGGCACAAAAGCCGCGTTTTCAGGGAGCGGGAAGCTCCTATATTGAGCCGACAAAGATTGACAGTGCTATGTCGGTATATAAAGAAGAGTTTGGATATGAACCGAAATATGAACCCGGCTATCTCTGTGAGAGTGACAAACCAGATGCCACGCTTGAAGCTGCTGCGGTTGAAATGGCAGGTCGTGATAAAGAGCGATTAATTCTCATGTTTGTCGGATTAACCGATATTTATGAGGCGGAAGCTTTTGACAGAGAACATATGCGCTTGCCCGAAAACCAATTATCGCTAATTGAAAAGGTTTGCGCAGTCAATGAAAATGTAGTCATTATTATGCATGCCGGCTCGCCGGTGGAAATGCCGTTTATTGATAAGGTTAAAGCGGTTCTTTATACCTATTTGGGCGGGCAGGCAGGCGCCGGTGCTGTTCTGGATATTCTTTACGGAAAAAAGAACCCGAGCGGCAAATTGCCCGAAACATTCCCGCTGCGTTATGAGGATGTTCCCTCAGCCAAGCATTTTCCGGAGGGACCGCTCAGCGTGGAATACAGAGAAGGTATTTATGTGGGTTACCGCTATTTCGATACCGCTCAAAAAGAGGTTTTATTCCCGTTTGGCTTTGGGCTTTCTTATACACGGTTTGATTTTTCGGATATTTCGCTTTCGAGTGAGAACATCAGGGATGATGATACACTTGAAGTTTCCTTTACCATTAAAAATATCGGTGAAAGAGACGGTGCCGAGGTTTGTCAAGTATATGTCGGTGCCGATAATCCCAAAATATTCAAGGCAAAAAAAGAATTAAAAGAGTTTAAAAAGGTTTTCTTAAAGGCGGGAGAGGAAAAACGAATTACTCTGCATTTAAACAAGCGCGCTTTTGCTTACTATAATGTAAACAGTGCCTCTTTCGAAGTGGAAACCGGAAGATATACGGTATATATCGGCAATTCGCTTGTCAATCTGCCTTTAAAAAAACAATTAAGAGTAACGAATACAACCGGAGTACCTTCGCCGGATTATAGCGAAACCGCACCGGTATACTATAATGCGGCAATTGAAAATGATGTGCCGCTCGAACAGTTTATCGCGGTTTACGGCGCAGATTTACCTGATAAGGAATATGCTGCAGATGCCGTGCCCGATTTAAACTACACTTTTGAAGATATGACCAAAACAATCGGCGGTAGGGTGTTGAAAAAAATAGTTACTGCCGGTGCTTCCATGGCAGTCGGCGGTACCAAGGCAAATAAAAAAATGATTATTTCCATGATGCTCGGCTCTCCCTTGCGCGCAAGCGCATTAATGAGCGGCGGGCGACTGACATTTAAAATGGCAGAAGACATTTTAATGATGGGAACCGGACATTTTTGGAAAGGTTTCTTCAAACTGATACCGCACACTTTGTTTAAAGGGAATAAAACGCGAAAGGAGAAAGCACAATGAAAAAATTTCTTTCGATTCTTTTATCGGTATTATTATGCATGAGCATTTTAGCACCGGCGTATACGCAGGCGTTTGCCGGCGATGGGTTTGAAACGGATGTTGTCCCGATTGATGACTTTGGTGATATATCAAATCCCGACCCCGATGAACCCACAGATCCTGTTGAGCCGACCGATCCGGAAGCACCGGAACCGGTTGAGATTGTCATCAATGAAGAGAATGGTGTAGAGGCTATTTACTCTGCATTATACACTGCGCAAAATAATGCAACTGAGCAGACACCGTATGAAATAAAAGTAAACGCAGGTTCGTATTACTTGGATCGTGCTTTTCACATTTTTTCCAACACATCCATAATTGCTGATGAAAATGCGAAGTTTAAAATGGTTGAAAGAGATATAAATGGTGAATTAGTAAAAGATAACATGCTCAAAGTCGGTACTACCGGAGATGATCCGATGTCCGGCTACGGATATGAAAATATTCGTGTTATCGGCGGTGATTGGAATGCCAATAACTGCGAAGCGACAATGTTTAAATTTGTGCATGCAAAAAAATGTATGCTTGCCAATGTAAAAGCCCATGACATTAAAGATGCGCATTTTGTGGAACTGGCTGCGGTAGATGACATGAATATCACAAACTGCTCTTTTTATAACATGACTGTTACCGTTAAAGACGGCAGAGAAGCGATTCAAATTGATGTGCTTCAAAAGGATCACATTTCAAAATATGTGCATCTTGATGATGAGATTGATTATTTGTGCAAAAACATCAGTATCAGTGGCTGTACCTTTACCGGTGTTCGGCGTGCAATTGCATCGCATACCGCGGTGCAGGGAAAATACTTTGAAAATATTGATATTATTGGTAATACATTTAATAATACTGTTGAAAAATCCATCCTATGTTTCAACATGAAAGATGTTGTTATCGCAAATAATACTATCACTGGCGGCGATGTTGGTATTGAAGTAAAGACAATGGATAAAAACGGTGACGGTGCATATCGCTCTTCTAATGACAAATCTGATGCATTGCGCCGGCATGTTGAGCATTTGAATATCGAAATATATGAAAACAACATAGTTTCAAAAAATGAACATGCAATTATGGTTAACGGCATTATTTTAAAAAACAAAATAAATGCTGTTGCTAAAAAACATGATGAAGTTCTTGACGGAAATTACTATGTTGAAGGTGTCAATATACATAATAATACCTTAACTGCTTACCACAACAAATGCGCTGTAAAATTAAAATATGCTAAAAATGTTAAGGTAAATAACAACACGGTAACTGCTGCATCTACGGCAGAAACTCCGATTTATATTACCGATGGTTCGAGCAAGATTGAAGTGAATAATAATAAAATTAAGAGCACAGTGCTCAACGGCATTCGTGTGTTTAATTTTAACAACGAAGCTAAGTATCCGAAAGGCAAAGTGGATTCTATTTCCGGTAATACAATTGCAAAAGTAAACAGTAAGGGTTATGGTATCAGGCTTTCGGATGCTGCGATTGTGAATGTTAATAATAACACCATCGAGAAATCGGATAATCTTGGTATTCAAGCCGATAAAAATGTTGAGAGTGTCAGTGCTGATTATATCAAAGGTAATGTGATTAAATCATCCAAGATTGCCATTCGCATTATGACCGCGACTGCAGGGGAAATTAGCGGCAATAAAATTTCACCGACAAAAGGCAATTCTATTCAAGTTGATACTAAAGGCATTGCCAAGAAGATTATTAATAATACCATTACCACTTCAGGCGATACTGCGATTTTAATCCGACAGTCAAAATCGGATGAAATTAAAGGAAACAAAATTACAAATCCCAAGGAAATCGGCATGTATTGCTATTCGGGTTCAAAAATCGGCAAAATTGTGTCCAACACTATTAGCGGTTCAAAGATTTACGGTATTGTGATTAACAATGCGGTTGTCAATAATTTGGATAGTAATACAATCTCTTCGTGTAAGAGCTTCGGTATTTATTTAAACGGCTCTTCCGCAACACAGGTCGGTTCGCTAAAGTCCAATAAAATCTCTTCTTGTAAACTTGGTTTAAAAGTGCTCAAGGGTCCGAAAGTAAACATTTACCCCAATACCTTTTCGAAAAATAGTGGGGGAAACAAGTATGTCATTAACGGTTCGCACCAGTATACCCTCGGCAATACTTCCTCCAGAGCTGTCACTGCCAAAAAGAGCGGCAGCACCATTAAACTGACTTGGTCGAAAAAGGGAAATGTGAGCGGATATTTGGTTTATCGCTCAACAAAATCGGCGAGTGATTTCAAAAAAATCGGTAGTACCGGCGCTTCCGCAAAAGCGTTCACCGATAAGAAGGTAGCCGCAAAAACAGTATATTATTACAGATTATTACCGTATTATAAAGTTCCCGGCAGTAACGTGGTGATTTATGCAAATTGGACACAATCTAAGGGTGTGAAAAGATAAACGGCGTTAATCATTAGAGGCTTGCAATATTATACTAATAAGAATATAATATAATTTGTATGTATAACCTTATTTAGGCAAGACAAGGAGGTTGTTTCATGAAATCCAAAGCAAATCTAAAGCGTGCGATATCCTTAATTTTGTG
>JAFWGH010000026.1 GCA_017512465.1 Clostridia bacterium | reverse complement strand
TGACCATAGAACCAACTGCGGTGGTTTTGCTCGCTTCGCTCGCCTAACTAAAAAAGGCGGATAAAAACCAAGTAAATACAATCATCTTTGTATTTGTCGGGTTTGCGGAGCAAACAAAACGTAAGAGTGAATTGGATGTTCAAAAAAAGCCGCTGTAAGCGGCTCAACCGCTTTGTACCTCCCCTTGACGAGGGGAGGTGAGCGCGTTTACAGCGCTCGGAGGGGTAGAAAAGTTGGACAAAATCAGTGTAAACTTTTTAATCCAAACACCGCGCCAAATCCTTATTTGTACAAAAAAGAGTGACACCTCACTCTTTTTTGCACAAAATATCTACTGCTTTAAAATATGACGCTTTTCCCAGCCCCATCACGGTTGCACAGCACACCGGCGTAAGCACGGAGTGCGCGCGAAACGGCTCTCTTTTGGTGATATCGCTCATGTGCGTTTCCACGACCGGCACATCCACGCCTTCCACCGCATCGTGCAGGGCATAGGAATAGTGTGTCCATGCTCCGGCGTTGAGCACAATGCCATCATACACGCCCTGTGCGCGGTGAATCGCTTCCACACACTCGCCCTCAAAATTGGTCTGCAAAAAATCACAGCTTGCACCCAACGCAGCGGCATGCGCCGCGATTTCGCGGTTGATATCTTCAAGCGTTTCGCCGCCGTAAATCTCGGGACTCCTTGTACCGGTCAAATTCAAATTGACACCGTTTAACACTAAAATACGCATTCTTTAATATCTTCCTCATACATTTCCGCTTTGATACACTCGGGGAAATCGAACTTGGTGCCGTGAATCTCATTATACATTTTAATGTACTTTCTCTCTTTTGCACGGCGCTTTTTAAAGATGTTTTTATAAAAAGGATTGGTTTCAAAGGCATAAGGCATAATATAAATCGACAAAATATCCGCTCTATTGGCGCCGACTATATCGGTTTTCATCTGGTCGCCCACAAATGCCACCTCACCGTGTTTCAAGCCCATCTTTTTAGTCAGCGGCTCATAATACCACTGGTGCGGCTTGTGCGAGCGTGTTTTATAATACTTAATATCCAGCGCTTTGACAACAGGCAAATTGCGCACGAGATAGGCATTGGACATAATACAAATCTTAATGCCTGCTTCTTTCATGCGCTTTACCCACTCGGCAGCCTCGGGGATAATATCCTTGCGGTTATCATATGCCAGGGTATTGTCGGTATCACAAAGAATACCCTTGATGCCGTGTTCCGCCAGAAATTCGGGTGTAACCTCTAAAATGCTGTTAAAAATAATATCGGGTAAATAGAGCTCATCCTTTAACATAACTCTCTCCTCTTCATTCGGAAAAAAAGAGCGAACGAAGTTCGCTCTTTTATGTATTACAGATTAATACTTACGCTTACGAGCAGCCTCGGACTTTTTCTTGCGCTTTACAGAAGGCTTTTCGTAGTGTTCTCTTTTGCGTACTTCTTGAATAACACCATCACGAGAAGTCTGTCTCTTAAAACGCCTGAGTGCGCTCTCGAGAGATTCGTTTTCTTTCACACGAACAGTA
Source organism: Clostridia bacterium (assembly GCA_017512465.1). Classification (GTDB taxonomy): domain Bacteria; phylum Bacillota; class Clostridia; order Oscillospirales; family Acutalibacteraceae; genus RUG714. The sequence goes on along the minus strand of JAFWGH010000026.1, from coordinate 12,520 downwards.
CTCATTAACTTTTCCCCCCTTACATGGGTAATATCATACAAATATAGGTTTATTATACATATTTCGGCTTTTCTTGTCAACTAATATTTTTTACAGGTAGTCATAAATCGAATTTAGCACCTTTTTTGTGTCGGATTCTCACAATTTATTTCACCACGATGTTGACAATTCTGCCCTTTACATAAATCTCTTTAACAACTGTTTTACCGGCGCACTCGCTTTGGATTTTTTCCAAGGCGTGCACTATCTCCAGCACCTCGGGCTGCTCGGCATCGGGGCTTACAAGAATACGCTCTCTGATTTTACCGTTAACCTGTACCGGAATTTCAATGCTCTCATCAATGCATTTTGCCTCATCGTACTCCGGCCAAGAGGCGGCATTTAACTGACCGCCGAAGTTTTGCACTTCCCAAATTTCCTCGGTAATGTGCGGTGCAAAGGGATTGACAAGCAAGATTAAATCACGCAGCTCGCCGCGGGTGATGCTGCCCTTATCATAAATTTGATTGAGCAAGGACATAACCGCCGCAATCGCGGTATTGAATTTCATCGCTTCAATATCCTCGGATACCTTTTTAATGGTCTTGTGCATCGCACTTGTGAGCTCTTTGGAATAGTCTTGCTCCGCGGTGAGAATATCCTGTAATTTCCACAGTCTGTCAATGAAGCGCTTACAGCCCTTCATGCTCGATTCGCTCCACGGTGCCGCCTGCTCATAGTCGCCCATAAACAGTACATAGGTGCGCAGCACATCCGCGCCGTAGACATCGACCACCTCGTTCGGGTCGATAACATTACCTCTGGATTTACTCATTTTCACACCGTCAGGTCCGAGAATTAAGCCCTGTGCGGTTCTCTTGAGATACGGCTCGTCAAACGGAACAGCACCGATATCATACAGGAAATGATGCCAGAAGCGCGAATAAATCATATGCCTTGTTACATGCTCCATGCCGCCGTTATACCAATCCACGGCACCCCAGTAATTGAGCTTATCCTGACCAGCAAGCGCTTCGGAATTTTGCGGGTCGATATATCTTAAGAAATACCAGGAAGAGCCCGCCCACTGCGGCATGGTATCGGTCTCCCGCTTGGCATCGCCGCCGCACTTCGGGCACTTGCAGTTGACAAAGGAGTCAATTTTAGCGAGCGGACTTTCGCCATCCTGCCCCGGTTCAAAATTATCCACTTCGGGCAATTTGAGCGGTAATTCATCATACGGAACGGCGACCAAACCGCACTTTTCACAATGCACAATCGGAATCGGCTCGCCCCAATAGCGCTGGCGGTTAAACGCCCAGTCTTTCATTTTGTACTGCACGCCTTCCTCGCCGATGCCCTTCTCGGTGAGATAGGCAATCATGCGGGCAATCGAATCCTTTTTATTGGTATAGCCGTTTAAGAAATCGGAGTTGACCATTTCACCGTCACCCGTATAGGCTTCCACGCTGATGTCGCCGCCTTTGATGACTTCGATAATATCAATACCGAATTTTTGCGCAAACTCATAGTCTCTCTGGTCATGCGCCGGTACCGCCATAATTGCGCCGGTGCCGTAGCCCATCATGACATAATCGGAAATATAAATCGGAATATCCTTGCCGTTGACAGGGTTTTTCGCCGAAATGCCGTTTAAGCACACACCGGTTTTATCCTTAACAAGCTGGGTGCGCTCGAATTCTGTCTTTTTCGCGCACTCCTTGCGGTAATCCTCCACGGCGGAGAAATTGGCAATTTTATCCTTATACTTATCTATTAACGGATGCTCGGGTGCAATTACCATAAACGTAACGCCGAAGAGTGTATCGGGGCGGGTGGTGTAAATGCGCAGCTGCTCGGGCACTTCATTAATCGTGAAGTTGACAAACGCACCGCGGGATTTACCAATCCAGTTAATCTGCTGCTGCTTCACCTGCGGCAGATAATCCACCTTATCGAGCCCTTCCAAGAGCTTATCGGCATATTCTGTAATGCGCAAATACCAAACATCCTTGGATTTTTGCACCACATCACTGTGGCAAATGTCGCACTTGCCGCCTTGCGAATCCTCATTCGAAAGCACTACTTTACAAGAGGGGCAGTAGTTGACCAGGGTCTTATCTCTAAACGCAAGACCATTTTCAAACATCTTTAAGAATATCCATTGTGTCCACTTATAATAATCTTCATCCGTGGTATCAATCACACGGTTCCAATCAAAGGAAAAACCGACTCTTTTGAGCTGCGAGGTAAACTTTGCAATATTCATATCCGTGACCTTGCGCGGATGAATACCGGTTTTAATCGCATAGTTTTCCGTGGGAAGACCGTAAGCATCAAAGCCTATGGGAAAGAGCACATTATAACCCTGTAATCTTCTTTTTCTTGAAACGACCTCTAAGCCGGAGTATGCCTTAATATGCCCGACATGCATGCCTGCACCGGACGGATACGGAAACTCCACAAGCGCATAAAACTTTTTCTTATCGGAAAAGTCTACCGCATCAAAGGTGCCGTTTTGCTCCCAAATCTTTTGCCACTTTTGTTCGACTTGTTTAAAATTGTAATCTGCCATTGCCATATCCCCCATTAACCGATGATATCGGAAATATCGACTTGTTCACCATCAGCCCACAGTCTTTCCAAATCATAAAAGCTTCTCGCCTGCTCATTTAAAACATGCACCACCACATCACTGTAATCGAGCAAAATCCAACCGGTGCTTTTGCCCTCAATGTGGTGCGGCTCTACGCCCTGTTGCGAGAGCTGAAACTCCGCCTCTTCCGCAAGCGCCTTAACCTGCGTGGAGGAGGAACCGGCAGCGATGATAAAATACTCCGTTAAAGAAGTGATGTCGCTGACCTTAATGAGCTTGATATCCAAGCCTTTTTTGGAATCAAGTGCTTTGATGATAATTTCACACTTTTTTAAAGTATCCATAATGTATCTCCTTAGAAGCTCGCAAGCGAGCTGATTTTTTTAATTTTGAATTTTGAATGTTGAATGTTGAATTGTGGTGGCGAAGCAAAGCTTCGCATTTTAGCACTATCCTTCCACCGCACGCGCTCCCCCTTCCCTGCAAGGGAAGGCTCGGCAAAGCCTCGAAAAAGTCAAGATGAAAACATGGAACAGACTTGTTTTTTTCTGTCTACCCCTCTGTCGGCTCTACCGACATCTTGCTTGGAGCGCACGCCAGACCCTCTGTCACGCTGCGCGCGACGTCTCCTAACCGGAGCCCGTACCCTCTGTCACTTCGTGACATCTCCCTGCACTGCAGGGAGTCACCCTAACAGGGAGCGCCTCATCAAGGGGCGATAAATTCCAAGTTGGATTTTATCCGACTAATATAATCGGGTGCGGGTGTCCCGCCCTTAATTCCTCATTCCTCTTTCCTCATTCCTAATTCATTCAGCGGCTCCGCCGCTGCCGGGCGCATAGTATTTCATGCAATCTAAAGTATCGGGATGAACGAAACGATTTGAAGCGCTCAACTTTTCAACTGTAAAAACCGCGCCTTCATATACTGCGGCATCCAAGTCGGTTTTCGCCAAATGCCGAATACGCTCCACCCCGGGATAATCCCGCTCGGCGCTGGTAAAATCCGCAGTGTAAATGATTTTTTCCAAAAGCGTCATCGCCGCCTTGCCCGTGGTATGATAGCGCACGGCGCTGATGATGGCGGCATCCTCAATGCCGTATTCCGTTTGTATAAACACATTGCCGCTGATGGCATGCCACAGCTTGCGGTTATTGCGCTCATATTCTTGCAGCTGCACACCGCCCTTTTGCATGATTTCAAGCTGCAATTCCGGCGGCGTGTTTTTGGTACAATCATGCACCAAGCCCGCAAGGTATGCCTTTTCGCTATCTTCCCCGTAAATTTGCGCAAGCTCCTTTGCCATATCCGCAACATTGAGCGAATGTATGAATCTATCCTCCAAAAGCCTTGCGCGCAGGGAGGCGATAATTTTAATCTTTTCCAACATAGAGTCCTTCTTTTAAGATGTACTGCTCCACCGCGGGCGGTACCAAACCCGAAATGCTTTCGCGCGCTTTAATGCGTGCGCGCACCTCGCTTGAGGATATCTCCAGCGGTAACACATCGCTGATAATGCACTGCGCATCCGTTAAGTGCAGCTGTTCATGCGCAAAGCGGCGCAGTGCGGCGGCATCGGTCTTGGCATCGCGCGCATCGCACAAGAGTATAGCGTTTTGCAATATACGCTCCGGCTCATACCAGGAGCCAAAGCTCAAAAGCATATCGGTACCCATGATAAAATAGAGCTCGGATTGCGGGTACATTTTTTTAACGGCTTCCAGCGTGTCCGCCGTGTAATTTCTGCCGCCGTTTTTGATTTCAATATCGCAAATCTCCGCATCCTCAAACGCCAGGCGGCACATGGCAAGGCGATGTGCGGGCGCTGCAAGCTCCTTTGCCTGCTTGTGCGGCGGCAATGCGGTGGGGATAATCAATATCTTATCAAAGTGCATCTGCTCGCTAAAAGCATGCAGTAAATGCACATGCCCGCAGTGCGGCGGGTTAAAGGTGCCGCCGAACACGGCGATTTTATCTTTTTTTGGCATCTTTCTTATGCAATTCCTCATTATATCGGTACAGCACGATACTGCCGCCGATAACTTGAATTACTTCACTGTGTGTAGCTGCGGCAAGGGTCGCCGCAATCGCCTTGGGTGTTTCGGGTGTGGTTTCCAACAGCACCCGAATTTTAATAAGCTCTCTTGCGCGCAGCGCATCATCCGTTTGCTTGATGAGCGCCTCGCTGACACCGCCTTTTCCGGATTGGAACAGCGGCTCGAGCTGATTGGCTTTGGCCCTCCATGAGGCCATTTCTTTACTTGTCATATATGCTCCTTTGAGATAATTCGGAATTCGGAATTCGCAGTTCGGAATTATTGGTGGAAACGCGTTGCGTTGCGATAATTTAGTATTTAGAATTTAGTATTAGCATTCAAAAATTCGGGCAGTTCTGCCTTGAGCTGTCTGAGCGCTTTGCCTCTGTGTGAAATGGCATCCTTTTTCGCATCATCGAGCTGTGCCATGGTTTTCATACCCACTTTAAATATCGGGTCATAGCCGAAGCCGTTGTTGCCCTTGGGATTATACCCAATCGTACCCTCGCACTTACCCTGTGCGGTGAGGATTCTGCCATCGGGCATCACCAAGGTAATCGCACACATATAGTGGGCGCTTCTCTTGCGCTTGGGCACATCAAACATATCATCAAGCAGCTTATTCATGTTTGCCGTATCATCATGCATTTCACCGGCATAGCGCGCGGAATAAACGCCGGGCGCACCGCCCAAAGCATCCACACACAAGCCGCTGTCATCCGCAATAGCGGGCATATGCAGCGCATCACAAACTGCGCGCGCTTTAATGAGGGAGTTTTCTTCAAACGTGGTTCCGGTTTCTTCCACATCCTCGGTAAAGCCCATTTGTGCCGCCGTAACAACATCAATGCCCATCGGCTCTAAAATGCGGCGCATTTCGACAAGCTTCTTTTCATTTTGGCTTGCAAGCACAAAGGTGAGTTTCTCCTCCGCCGGCTCAGGCTGCGGCTGTGCAGGCTCCTCTGCCGGCTCTGCGGCGGCTGCCGCTTGTGTTTCGGTTTCCGGCTCTGTCGGCATTGCGGGTTGTACCGGTATTTCTGCCTCTTCCGGCACTTCGGTTTCTTCCGTTTGGGAGATTTCCTGTGCGAGCTCTTCCGACTCTTCGCTTTGCGCTGCTTCTTCTGCTTCTTCCTCTGCCGCTTCTTCCGGTGCATCCTGCAGCTCACTAAAGAGGGCATCGGCAAATGCTTCGGCATTGAACAGCTGTAAATCGTCAATCCCTTCACCCACGCCGATGTATTTTACCGGTATTTGCAACTCCTCACGAATGGCAATGACCACGCCGCCGCGTGCCGTACCGTCCAGCTTCGTGAGCACAATGCCGGTAATGCCTGCCGCCTCTTTAAATAAGCGCGCCTGGCTGACCGCGTTTTGCCCCGTTGTCGCATCGAGCACCAACAGCACCTCTTTATCGGCATCGGGCAATTCACGCTCGATAATGCGCGAAATTTTATTTAATTCATCCATTAAGTTTTTCTTGTTTTGCAGTCTGCCCGCCGTATCGCAAATGATGATATCCTCACCCCTGGCTTTACCGGCGGCTATGGTATCAAATACCACGGCGGCAGGGTCGGCACCCTCGGCGTGCTTAATGAGCTGCACACCGGCGCGCTGTGCCCATACCTCTAACTGCTCGATAGCGGCTGCCCTAAAGGTATCGGCGGCACCCAAAATCACCTTTTTGCCTTCGTTTTTATACTTTAAGGCGAGCTTGCCGATGGTGGTGGTTTTACCCGCACCGTTTACACCTATCATCAAAATCACGCTCGGCTTGGTATCAAGGTGCATTTCCTCGCCGCCCGAGAGCATATCTTTAACAATATCGCGAATCGCGGTTTTGAGCGCACTCGGGTCGGTGATTTTTTCTTCCTTCACCTTTTGCCTTAACGCCTCAATGATTTTTTCGGCGGTGGATACACCGACATCACTCATGATGAGAATTTCTTCCAACTCATCATACAGCTCATCATCAATTTTTTTGAAGGATTTCAACATCGAGTCAATCGCGCCCGACATGGAATCTCTTGTTTTTTTCAATCCGTCACTGATTTTTGCAAAAATACCCATTTGTTTGTTTCCTTTGTTTTAGTTTAAAGTTTGAAGACATAGGTTCGCTACGCGAACAATTTTAGTAAAGTGTGGAGGGTGGAGAGTGGAGAGTGGAGTTAAGGGCGGGACACCCGCACCCGTTCCGCTCTATTATTTGTCTGGTTTGCTACAGCAAACAAAACAATCAAAGTCGGTTCGATGGTTTATAATCTAAACCGCTTAACGCCCTCCCTTGTCAGGGAGGGTGGCACACCGAAGGTGTGACGGGAGGGTAGTACCACTACCACCTAATTCCTAATTTATACGGCGGCTTCGCCACTGTTGCGCGCTAAATGCCCAGTTTTTTAGAAATCTCGCTTGCCTGCAGCTCAAGCAGTTTGGAAACGCCTTTTTCCTGCATGGTTACACCGTAGAGCACATCCGCTTCTTCCATTGTGCCCCTTCTGTGGGTGATGGCAATAAACTGGATGCGATCACTCATCTTGCGCATATACTTTGCATATTTATCAACATTTACATCATCCAGCGCCGCTTCCACCTCATCATAAATACAGAAGGGTGCCGGTGTCACTTTGAGAATGGAAAACAGCAGCGCCACCGCCGCGAGCGATTTTTCACCGCCCGAAAGCAGGGCAATATTCTGCACATTTTTGCCCGGAGGCTGCACCTTAATTTCGATGCCGCACTCGAGCACATTCTCTTCATCCTCCAACTGCAGCTCGGCTTTGCCGCCGCCGAAAAATTCGCGCATGGTCTCACCGAACTCTTTATTAATCTTCGCAAACTGCGCGGTAAACTGCGCCGACATATTGTTGGTTAATTCCTTAATGAGCTTGCTCAATTCCCGCTCGCTCTTTTGCACATCCTCTAACTGCAAACTCAAGAAGTCATGGCGCTCCTTGACCTCGCGGTATTCCTCAATCGCTGCCACATTGACAGAGCCGAGGGCGCGGATTTTTGCTTTTACGCTCGCGAGTGAGCGCTGTGCCTCACCGACATTTTCTATTTTAATATTCAGCGCTTCGGCATCACTGCGGGAGAGCTGATATTCATCATACAGCTTTGCAACGGTATTTTCATACTCATTTTGCATATTGATTTTTCTTTCGGACAGGCGCGCCATTTCACCCGAGAGCTTTTCGCGCTGTGAAGTAAATTCCTTCTCCTTTGCGCGCAACTCGGTACTGCGCTTTTCCATTTCGCTGCGCGCTTGAATAATCTCATCAATGTGCGCCTTGGTTTCGGCAGCTTTTGCGCGCAGTGCATCGCGCTGCTCGGATGCTGCGGCGATAGAGGCTTCAAGCGTTTCATTCTCTTTTAGAATGGCGGCGATTTCCGCCTCGGTTTGCTTCGCACGCTCGGCTTGCGAGAGCTTTTGCACGGTTAAGGACTGTATCATATCCCGCTTGGCGGCAATATCTTTATTTGCCTCGGCAATTTTAATATTGACCTCGTTTGCCGTTTCGTTCAGCTCAGCGCGCTTGAGCTCTAATTTTTCCTTATCGGCATTGATGCTCTCAATATCCTGCTCGAGTGCGGTAATCGCCTTTTCGGTCTCGGCGATTTTTGCCTCGGCGCGCGCCACATCCTCTTTGAGTGCCGCAATGCGCTCGAGTGAGCCGGTCTTTTCCGCTTCGAGCTCTTCCACGCTCTGCTTAGCCGCAGCGCACTGCTCTTTTACCAGATTCAGTTCGCCCTCGGCGCGGATAATATCTTCACCGCCGGAAATGATATCGGCTCTTACCGCTTCCATCTCCGCCTCGATTTTGGCAAGCGCTGCCGCGGCGCTGTTGCTCTTTTCAAACGCCTGCTCTGCCTGCTCTTTGATTTGCGCACATTCCTTTTCGAGCGCCTCTATCTCATTGGCTCTCGAAAGCACGCCGGTATTTTTCGCTCTGGAGCCGCCGGTCATGGAGCCGCCGGCATTTACTAACTGCCCATCGAGCGTAACGATTTTAAAGGCATAGCCGTATTTCCTTGCCATGGCTACCGCACAGTCCAAATCCTCGGCGACCACGGTGGTCCCTAACAGATTGGCAATAATGGCGCGGTAACGCTTCTCGCACTGCACCAAATTGGGCGCATAGTCTACAAAGCCTTCACAGCGGTCGATTTTTTTCTCTTTTAACAAGCGCGCTTCGAGTGCGGAAATCGGTAAGAAGGTTACCCTGCCCAAATTGCCGGATTTGAGGAAACGGATGGCACGCTTGGCATCCTCCTCGGTATCGGTAACCACATTTTGCAAGGCATTGCCCAAAGCGGTTTCCACGGCGAGCGAATAGGCGGCATCGGTTTTAATTAAATCCGCCAGCGCTCCGTGAATGCCGCGCAGCACACCGTGCCGTGCATTTTTAATCACGCTTTTGACCGCGCCCGAATAGCCTTCCATGTTCTTTTGCAATTCTTTTAACATGGCAAGCTTTTGGTTTTTGGAATAGGATTCGGCGTTGAGCTTATCACACTCCGCCTTTAATTTGACCGCCTTGTTCTTATCCGAAACATATTTTAAATCGTAGCCTTCAAGGGTGTTGCGGTAGCCCTGCACCGTGTCGCGGTACACCTTCAGCTGCGCTTCACACTCACGCACTTCATTCTCGGCTTTTTCATATGCTTCTTGCTTTTGCGCGATGGCGGAATCGATATCCTCACTTCTCAGCGCAATCTGCTCTGCGGAGGAAAGGGCGGTGGACTGCTCCACGCGCGCATCCGAAAGCGCAAGCTGTAATGCGGAGAGCTGTTGTGAATACTCCGCGAACTGCTTGGTAAACTGTTCGTTTTCATTCATCAGCGACTGCATGCCCAAGCTCTGCTGCTCGAGTAAGGTGCGCTGTGCCGCAATCGTTTCATTTAACGCATCAATCTCTGCGCGGCGCTCGGCAATCTGCTTATCAATCAGCTCCTCATTGTCGCCCGCCTGTTCGGCTTGTGCGCGCACCCGCTGTGCGGTTTCGTTGTTATGCTCTATATTCTGCGCGGCAAGCTCCATTTCATTCTCTTTGCGGATTGCCTCCTCCTCGGCGGAAGCGGCATTGGCGCGCAGGGTTTCTATGACCAGATTGGAATCGGCATTTTGATTATATATCGCCTCATTTTCCGCTTCAATTTCATCGAGCGCTTTTTCGCAATCCTCATACTGTGAAGCGGCAAGGGTAATTTTCTTTTCCTGCTCGCGCAGCTTATCGTTGCTCTTGGTAATTAAATCGAGCCACAGACCGATTTCAAGCTCCTTTTTTTGCTCGGCATAAACCAAGAACTTTTCCGCCTTTTCGCTTTGCGTTTTGAGCGGGCCGACACGCGCAGATAATTCATCCAAAATATCGAGCAGGCGCACCATGTTATCCTCCGCCTGTGCCAGCTTGCGCTGCGCATCCTGGCGGCGGTAGCGGTACTTGCTGATGCCTGCCGCTTCCTCAAAGATTTCGCGGCGCTCATTGCTCTTGGAAGAAATGATATCGGCAATTTTACCTTGGGAGATAATGGAATACCCGTCTCGTCCCAAGCCGGTATCCATAAACAGCTCGTTGACATCTCTGAGCCTGACGGTGGCACCGTCTATAATATACTCGCTCTCGCCCGAGCGGTAATAGCGGCGCGCTATGCTCAACTCATCTTTATCAAAATCAATCTGCCTGTCCGTATTGTCGAGCACTAAAGTGACCTGCGCAAAACCCTGCGCACGGCGCTCCGCCGTACCGGAGAAAATGACATCCTCCATACGGGAGCCGCGCAGCGATTTGGTGCTCTGCTCACCGAGCACCCAGCGCACCGCATCGGAAACATTGGATTTTCCGCTGCCGTTCGGTCCCACAACGGCGGTGATGCCCTTGTGGAAGTGCAATACGGTTTTATCGGGAAAGGACTTAAAGCCCTGCAGTTCGATACTTTTTAAATACATTGTGTTTGGTTTCCTGTTCCTTCGTTGATTATCTTAACGCGGTATGCCGGCAAGCGGCTGTCCTCTCGGATGCGCACCGCATAGCCTGCCGCGGCAAGTTTTTTGATATTTTCTTTTTTTTGCCCTGTCATTTGCGAGACATGGCCGCTGCCCACCGCTAAGGTATAGGCGCCTTCCGGCAAACCCTCTAATACAGAGAGTGCATTATCATAATAGATTCTTGCCATGCACAACTCTCTGAATGCCGGATGATAGGCTCCGGCGGTTTTTTTGCCGCCGACATCTTCACTCGCATGCAGTCCCAAGCGGATAATACGAATGCCCGCATCCTCAAAAATCGGTATCAGGCGCACACAAAGCTCCACCGCCTGCTCCACCGTTTGCGGGGTATATGCACCCGCCTTATACAGCCTGTCCAGTTCCGTGCCTTCGAGAACCACTGTGGGGTAAATGCGCACGGTCTGCGGGTTAAGCGCCACAAAGCGCTTGGCGGTATCTACCGCCTTTTCGGGGGTGTCGCCGTATAAGCCGGTCATCATCTGCAATCCGAGCTCAAAACCGCCCGCGCGAATCAAGCGGCTTGCCCGCTCCACATCTTCCGCGGTATGCCCGCGGCGGTTGAGGCGCAATACCTCATCATCCATACTCTGCGCCCCGAGCTCTATAGCGGTGACACCGTAGGCTTTTAAAAAGGTGAGCATTTCTTCATCTATCGCATCGGGTCTTGTAGAAATGCGTATACCCGCAAACGATTTGCGGTACGCTGCCGCGGCATCCAACAGCTCCTTGATATACTCGCGCTCCATCGCCGTGAAGGAGCCGCCGAAAAAAGCAATTTGGTTTTCGGCGTGGCGCTCGTTTTCCAGCGCTGTATCCAAAATGCGGCGCACATCTGCCGCGCTCACGCGCTGCCCTTGTCCGGAAATAATATGCTGGTTGCAAAACGAGCACCTCGCCGGGCAGCCGATATGCGGCACAAAAATCGCTACATTACTCATAACCCCATTAAGCGCAAGGCTTCTTTGGCGGCGAGCTGCTCGGCTTGCTTTTTGCTCCTGCCCGTGCCCTCGCCGATGATGTTGGAATTGAGTTTGACCGCCACCACAAAGCGCTTATCATGGTCGGGTCCCTGCTCACCGATAGTGGCATACTCAATACGCTCTTCGGGATTCTTTTGAATGATTTCCTGCAATTTGGTCTTGTAATCGGTATTCATCTCAATCGCATCATTTTGCGCAGCGGTGACAAAGCGCAGCACAAAGCGCTTTGCCTGCTCCATGCCGCCATCCAAATAAATTGCGGCAATGAGCGCTTCAAACGCATCCGCCAAAATGGACGGTCTGTTTCTGCCGCCGGTATGTAATTCGCCCTTGCCCAAATACAAAAACTGCCCGAGTTCAATCTCATCCGCAAAGCGATGCAGTGCCTTTTCACACACCAGTGCAGCGCGCACCTTGGTTAACTCCCCTTCCGGAAAATCGCGGTGGTTGGAAAACAAATACTCCGCCGTGATAATCCCCAAAACGGAATCTCCTAAAAATTCCAGGCGCTCATTATACAGTGTGCCCGCGCCCTTTTCATTGGCATAAGAGGAGTGAGTCAGCGCTGTTTGCAGCAGTGCTTTGTCTTGAAAGCGATAGTCAATTTTTTGTTCTAAATCCGATAAATTCATTTCTCTTTTTCCTTTTTGACATCGGTTTGCCTGATTTTGCGCATATATAATATAATAATATTTTGAGGTAGATAAGTCAATAAAAAGTTTTAGAGACAGACAAATAAGGATTTGTCGGGCTCTTTCGAGCCCGCAAATCCTTATTTGAGTGAATAGAGAATAGTGAATAGTGAATAGTGAAGGGCGGGACACCCGCACCCGTTCCGCTTCGCTCTATTCCTTATTAGTGCGGCATTTGCCGCACATTTAAATCGGGTGAGGGCAGAGCCCTCGAAAGTTGTCAAGTTTTTTGG